>NZ_DJTD01000026.1:6759-27023 GCF_002440385.1 Sphingobacterium sp. UBA6317
TTTTTATATGCAATATAATTGCAATTATATTGCATATAAAAAGCAATTTATCTAAGTTTGAATATATTTTCAATTTTTGATCCTCATGAGCACTCCAATCGTATCGACTACACAGTTATCATTTCAGTATCCTAATTCAAGGCCAATTGAATTTCCAGATATTCACATCGAGAAAGGTCAGCATACGCTGTTATTAGGGGATTCGGGTTCTGGAAAAACAACGTTACTTAATATATTAGGAGGTTTGTCACGACCAGAGACAGGTCTGGTCAAAATAAATAACCAAGACCTATCCTTATTATCAGACAGCAAATTGGATCAGTTTCGTGCGCAATATATCGGATTTATATTCCAAGAAGCCCACCTCCTAAGGAATTTAACACTTTTGGAAAACATCAAGTTGGCACAGTCTTTAGCAGGGAAAAGAATAGACCTTAATGCAATACATTTCATATTGACGCAACTGCAATTAGATCAAAAAAGTGATGCCTACCCGAACGAATTGAGTCGCGGCCAATTACAACGTGCTGCTATTGCACGCAGCATCATCAATAAACCAGCTCTACTTATTGCTGACGAGCCAACTGCCGCTCTAGACGACAACAATACCTACAGGGTATTAGAACTGTTATTATCGATAGCTGACACTGCAGGATCGACTTTATTGATAACAACACACGACAAGAGAATAAAAGATCAGTTCTCCAAAATGTACCTTTTAAAATAATTGTTTTACTTTAATTTACGCGTCACCCTTAGTTTTTAGAATTTGTTATGAACACGATACAATTGGTTTGGAAAAATTTAAGTAGGCAGTTTGGCTCGGTCTTTCTAAGCATTCTGTTAACGGCGTTTGGAATTTCCATCCTTGCCGTGCTTTCAATTACCGGCGAAACTTTTGAAAAGCAGCTTGACAATAACAGTAAAAATATTGATTTAGTTGTTGGAGCCAAGGGAAGCCCCCTTCAATTGATCTTATCAAGTATTTATCATATTGACAATCCAACCGGCAATATCCCACTGGACGAACTGGAACCATTACGCCAAAATCCCCTTGTTCAGCTTGCAGTGCCCCTATCTTTAGGTGACAATTTCAAAGGCCATCGCATTGTTGGAACAGATTCATTTTTCTTAGCGATTTATGAAACAGCAATAACTGAAGGCCGTATCTGGCAAAATAACTTTGAAGTAGTCATTGGTGATCAAGTTGCAAAAAAACAACAGCTCAAAATTGGCGATCAGATCCATAGTTCACATGGCTTGAGCAAAGATGGACATCATCATGACGAACATCCGTTTACCATTGTTGGTATTCTAAAACATAACAATAACGTTACCGATAACTTAATACTGACCAACTTAGAAAGTGTTTGGGATGTACATGGCATTGCACATAAACATGAGCATCAAGAATCTGCAGTAGAGAAAGAATTACGCGAACGCCAAGAAGACCGGGAGGAAACCCTCAAAGCACATCTACACCATCATGGTGAAGATATAGCAGAAAATTCATCTGCTCCAGCCAAAACGAGCGAAAAAGGACATCAGGAGCAGGAAGACCATCATGAGCACGCAGAGGAAGGCATGTTTGTGAAGTCAATAGGTGCCGACATGGTAAAGCAGAATGGACTGGAAATAACCGCCATTCTACTAAAATATCAATCCCCTGCAGCGATCGGAATTTTGCCAAAATTGATTGATCAGCAAACAGACATGCAGACCGCATCTCCCGCCATGGAAAGCACTCGTCTATTCTCGTTATTAGGCGTAGGGATAGATTCTTTATCGATACTCGCTTATGTAATTATGTTTATTGCAGGTTTAAGCGTCTTTATTAATTTATATAACGCATTAAAGCAACGTAAATACGACCTTGCCATCATGCGTACGCTTGGAGCCTCCAAAGGAAAACTCTTTGCCATTGTGCTTCTTGAAGGACTAATCATTACGATTCTTGGTGGGTTAATTGGGCTTATAATGGCACATCTAGCGCTTTACTATATCAGTAATCAGACAAGTCAAAGCGCCGATTTTATAGAGGCCTTTACACTTCATCCGAAAGAACTCGTTTTCTTGTTTGTTGCTTGTCTAATAGGTATCTTCGCAGCACTTATTCCGGCGATCAAGGCCTACAGGACAAGTATTTCTGGAACACTATCAAATAAATAAGTTTAACTAAGATTACACAACGACAAAAGATCGCAATAAGAAGAGCAGCTTATCCTTTAGGCAGGAAAACGGAAAATACATTCGAACAGCTTCTCGATACATAACACTCGATACATAACAATAGCATAACACATGAAAAAAACGCTGACAGTATTACTATTTATAATATTTTGTACAATACAATCACAGGCTCAAATAGGCAGTAATCCGGATGTTCCGGACCATACGCCTATGATGAACAAAACATGGGAAGCGATTGATAAGATGGCTTATAAAGTAACTTATAATGGGGCAAAGAAAGTATATACTCCATTCTATCCAAAAGAACTTAAAGCCCTAGAAAATAAAATAGTTGAATTACCGGGCTACATGGTTCCTCTTCATAGTGGTCGTAACCATAAAAACTTTATGATGTCTGTATTACCCGTGATGCAGTGCCAATTCTGTGGATCGAATGGAATTCCACCCATGGTTGAAGTAACATTAAAAGGTAGCGCGATAAAATTTTCCGAAGATCCAATTAAATTAAAAGGGAAGATGATCTTTACCAAAGATCCACTTAAGGGAAATGCTGAGATCCAGATTGTAGATGCGGAACCAATAAAATAAACTAGCGTCCATTTGAACGATCAAATTGGCTTTGCAAATTATTCTTCAGAGCCAATTTGCCAAACCAACGCAGCGGCTTATTTTATCTATTCAGCAGCGATGCTTCCATACATGCGGCTAAAGCGGCCGTTTCGGTCCTTAAGCGCGCTTCTCCCAAAGAAATTGGATGAAATCCCATTTGTAGTGCCAAATCAATTTCCTCCTCAGAGAAATCTCCTTCTGGACCAATGAGGATAATATAATGTTGCGAAGGCTCCAAAACCTGGTTTAAATACTTTTTTTCAGCATCAACACAATGTGCAATTGCTTTTTGAACACCTTCTGTTGGAATATCTCTCAAAAATTGTTTTAACGATACAGCTGGATTAAGTTTGGGAAGATAGGCTTTCAATGATTGTTTCATGGCTGCAACAACCACCTTGTTCAGACGATCTAATTTTACCTCTTTTCGCTCAGAATGCTCACAGATAACTGGAGTTATTTCCTGAATGCCAACCTCAGTTGCCTTCTCTAAAAACCATTCTATACGATCAATATTCTTCGTTGGAGCAACAGCGATATGTAGATGATACCTCGGCTGCTGAAAGTCTTCCTTGACATTTAAAATAGTAAGAACGGTACGTTTGGGATGAGGGTCAATAATTTGAGCTTCGTATAAACCACCACGACCATCGATGAGATGTAAATGATCGCCAGTATTCATACGAAGCACGCGAATAGCATGTTTACTTTCTTCCTCACTAAGGATAAAATTTTCTAACGAAGGATTTAAATCCGGTGTAAAAAATAACTGCATTTATCAGCGTTATTAGGTTATTCTTCTGTATCATCATCGGCCGATTCGACCAATTCCAATTTGACAAACTCAATATTCTGTTGGGCTTTCCGGATAATAGTGAATACGTAGCCATATTCTTCTTTCCGCTCGCCTACTTCGGGAATTTTATCAAAAATCTCACTCACCAAACCCGACATGGTATCGTAATCTTGACTCTCTGGCAATTCTATAGGGAGAAACTCATTCACATCGTGAATACTAGCTCCCGCATCGATCATATACTCCGTTTCAGAAATTCGTTCAACAACTGGAGTTTCCTCATCATATTCGTCCTGAATCTCACCGACCAGCTCCTCAACAATATCCTCCAGGGTAACCATACCTGCTGTCCCACCAAATTCATCCAGTACAATCGCCAACTGTAGACGCTTTTGCTGAAATTCAGCCATGAGATCATTAATCTTCTTCGTTTCAGGAATGAAATAAGGCTTGCGCATGATATTTTTCATGACAACTTCCTTTCCTTTAGCTAAGAGGGGAAGAATATCCTTTGTATGTACAATACCAACGATTTGATCAATGTTATCTTCATAAATCGGAAGACGGGAATAGCCCTCTTCAGTCATTGTTTCAATTAGCTCAGAGGCATCAGCGCTAACTTCAACAGCGACAATTTTGGTACGGGGTACCATGATATTCTTAACGATACGTTCGTTAAAATCAAATACATTTTTAATCAATTCGTGCTCGGAAATATCCAAAGCACCAGACTCCTTACCTTTATCCAACAGGTACTGTAATTCCTCAGAAGAGTGCGCAGATTCACCTTTAGTGACTTCAAATCCCAAAATTTTCAATAGAAAATTAGCGAAACCATTTAAAATCCAAATAAATGGTCTAAAGATAAAGTAGAAAAATTGCAGTGGAACCGCAATTTTCATGGTTGTTGCTACGGGTTTTTGAATCGCAATTGATTTAGGAGCGAGCTCTCCAAATACAATGTGTAACACAGTAATAATTGTAAAAGCCAATATATGTCCTGCATTCGTCGCGATTGTACCTGTCAATTCAACACCGAAAAAACCGAGAACCCCCTGCACAATTTGGGTCATTACAGCCTCTCCTACCCAGCCTAAGGCGAGTGAAGAAAGTGTAATACCCAATTGTGTAGCGGCCAAATAACCATCCAAATGCTCCGTTATACTTTTGGCTATTGTAGCAACTTTGCTACCTGTTTTTGCCTGAACTTCAATTTGGGAGACTCGGACCTTGACAATAGCAAACTCTGCCGCGACAAAAAAGCCGTTAGCCAATACTAAAAACAATGTCCAAAATATATCGAGCGCCATGCTTGGGGTTATTTGTTAACAAATTCTTTTTTGTACAACTCGATAGCCTCGATCAAGATTCTTTGCGCTTCTTCACGTCCCTTTACACCCTCAACAATGACATGTTTCTTTTCGAGTGCTTTATAACTCTCAAAGAATTGTACAATCTCCTTCATCGTATGCGGAGGCAATTGATCAATATCTTTAATGTAATTAAAAACAGGATCATTTTTGGCGACCGCAATAATCTTATCATCTTGTTCTCCACCATCAACCATATTCATCACACCAATAACCTGTGCTTCAACCAATGTCAAAGGTAAAATATCCACTGAGCAAATAACCAAAATATCCAAAGGATCTTTGTCATCGCAATAAGTTTGTGGTATAAAACCATAATTAGCAGGATAAACGACAGATGAACTCATTACTCTGTCCAAAAGCAACAAACCAGTTTCTTTGTCTAATTCATACTTTCCTTTGGATCCGTTTGTAATCTCAATGATAGCATTTACGGCATTTGGAACATTCTCACCTGGAGAAACCATGTGCCAAGGGTTTTGTTTACTCATTTTTTAATTTACTGTATATTTTGTTTGTTTCTTTTATCTTTAATACGCTTTTTTAATAACGTTATTGCAATCGGCAAAAATGCGATCACAATCATACCAACGACAACATATTCTACATAATGTAAAATCCAAGGGAACTCTATACCGAGGAAATATCCAGAAAGGGTCAACACAAGTACCCAAATAGCAGCCCCTGCAACATTGTACAGAACGAATTTCTTAAAATCTAATTTTACAACACCGGCAAAGATAGGTGCAAAAGTACGAACTATTGGAACAAATCTTCCTATAATTAAAGCTGTTCCACCATATTTATGGTAAAACTCTTCCGCCATGACCACATACTTTCGCTTAAAGATGAAGCTATCTTTTCGCTTAAATAACATTGGTCCGGCTCGATAACCAAACCAATACCCTGTAAAATTCCCTAATACTCCCGCAACAAACAAGCCTAAACAAAGCGTGTATATATTAACGTCAATTTTATTTAGTGCACAAAATAATCCTGCAAGAAATAATAAATAATCACCAGGTAGAAAAAATCCAAAAAATAGACCTGTCTCAGCAAATACAATTAAGATAACCAGATAAAATCCACCAGAGCTCAATAACTCTTCTGGATTTAATAATTGTTGAAATGACAACAAAAGTTCATGCATAACCTTTAGTAAAAATCAATGTTGCGTTCCTTTTTTAGAACAAATCCTACGCTTCTCCTTGTACAAATTTTAAACAGCAAAGTACAAATATAGCATTCTTCTAAAAAACGAACGTAAATCAAGTGTAATATAATCTTTTCTAGTTATTGATTTTGAGCAGTTATACCGACAATAGACTCGCGAATAGTAGTCGCAATTTCATGAAGTTCGTCGTTAGACAAGCTCAATTTAGGTCCAGCAAAATTTAAATCACTAATTTTATTAATAGGTACCAGATGTATATGTGCATGAGCTACCTCCAAGCCAACTACTGCTACACCGACTTTTACACAAGGAATCACTTTTTTAATACCTTGAGCAACAATTTTAGCAAATACCCAAAGTGCCATATATTCATCATCCGCTATATCAAAAATATAATCTGTTTCTTTCTTAGGGATCACCAGAACGTGTCCCTTAGCCAATGGGCTGATATCCAAAAAAGCCAGAAAATCATTACTTTCTGCAACTTTGTAAGCTGGAATCTCCCCAGCAACGATTTTTGAAAAAATTGTCGACATATTATTCTAATCTTGGAATAAATCTTTTAAACAGTGATTAGCAAACAACAGACTTTAAAATGCAAAGCCTTCGGTATGTTAACAATTAAAAATTTAACTGTAGATTTTATCACACCCTGTTTTTCTACTGTCAACAAATATAAACAAAAAAGGTCGCGATTACTATATCACGACCTTCTTAATATAAAGTTAATTTGTGGATGTGCGGTTATGGCATACCGCACATAACCGACATATATTATCTTGAAATCTCTACGATTTCGAATTCAATTTTCCCTGCTGGCACTTCAATAACAGCTGTATCACCTTTTGATTTACCCAATAAACCTTGGGCAATAGGAGACTTAACAGAGATCTTACCAGACTTCAAATCCGCTTCTGACTCCGCAACCAATTGATAAGTCATTTCAGCACCATTCTTCTTGTTCTTGATCTTAACAATCGATAACGCCAAAACTTTAGATGTATCCAATTTGGACTCATCAATTAAACGGGCTGTCGCAAGTGTGTTCTCCAAATTGGCAATTTTAGCCTCATGAAGCCCCTGAGCTTCTTTAGCAGCATCATATTCTGCATTTTCTGACAAATCCCCTTTGTCTCTTGCCTCTGCAATAGCATTGGCAATTTTAGATCTTCCTTCCGT
Source organism: Sphingobacterium sp. UBA6317 (assembly GCF_002440385.1). NCBI lineage: Bacteria > Pseudomonadati > Bacteroidota > Sphingobacteriia > Sphingobacteriales > Sphingobacteriaceae > Sphingobacterium > Sphingobacterium sp. UBA6317. The sequence goes on from NZ_DJTD01000026.1 coordinate 14,078, forward strand.
CTTCAGATAAGCCAATTCTTCTTTAAGCTTACGCAATCCTTCTTCCGTAAAATAAGTTACTTCTGCCATAATTTTATCTTTTTTCTTATTTTCTACATTTTAAAAAAGAAACAAGACCATATTACCCTCGTCGGGAAACATGGTCTTGCTTCGAATCTATACGAAGATAATAATTGTTTTCAACAAAACAAATTCTTACCTGTTAAATATAATTAAATCTCTTCCTCATCAACAAATTTATATCCCAGCCCCCTTACGGTCTGTAGATAATGCGGCTTATCAGGGTTTGTTTCTATCTTTTTTCTTAAACGAACCACATGCATATCCAAGGTCCGTGTGTTGACGTTTGAGCTATATCCCCAGACAACTTCCATTAACTCTTCGCGCGTAATCTCTCGACCTAAGTTTTGAAGAAAATGAAGTAAAATTCGGTTCTCCAAGATAGTCAACTCAACTTTTCTTCCGTCACGTATTAAGGAATGGATGTTGGGATGATGTTCCGTCTGACCAAATTTATAAACTTCGGGACTGTTTTTAGGCAAGAAAAATTTCACCTTATTATCGATCATAGCAATAAGCACATCCATATTGAACGGCTTGCTGATGTAATCAGTCACACCAAAGCTATAGGCTTCAATTTTGTCTACATCTTGAGATTTAGCTGTCATCATGATAATGATATTCTCAAAGCCGGCTTTACGGACATCTTCACAGATCTCGTTGCCCTCTTTTCCTGGAAGCATCCAATCCAGCAAAACCACATCGGGCCTCTTTTCCAAAATCAAACCCTCCGCTTCATTCCCATTTCCGCTTTGAATGACCTGATAGCCTTCGGATTCCAATCGATGTTTTACCAAGAAACGTAGGTTCTCATCATCTTCAATAACAGCAACTGTGATGTCTTTATTCATATTTAAATTTATTTTTAAACCGGAAATACCAAGGTAAAGGTGGTCCCTTGTCCCAACTGACTTTTTACTGTAATATCACCGCCTATAAATTCAGTAATCTCCTTACAGAAAGCCAATCCCAAACCGATACTTCCTTGCTGATTATATTGACTTTTTATTCTATAAAACTTTTTGAAGATGTTGTTAAACTCAGCCTTCTCAATCCCTATTCCTTCATCTTTAAAAGTGATAACAAAATTCTTCTTGTTTTGTTGTATCGCAATATCCAAGATTTTATGCCCCGCTTTCGAATATTTATAGGCATTATCAATCATATTTTGAAACACGCTACTCAATAGTACCGGATCTGCAAGCATTGATGTCCTTACATCAATTTTTGTGCTAATCTTGAAATCCGAGTATTTTATTCTTGACGAAGCTACTAGATTTTCGGTAAATTCCTCCAAATCAACTTCTTCTTTATTTAATTTTATGGTTTTATTTTCTATCTGACTAAACGACAATAGCTTATTCATCAGGTTATTTAATCGGTCTGCCTCCTGATCCAATATATTTCCATACATTTTCCGTTCTTCATCAGAGAGTACCTGCGCACTCTTAATATTATTTCCAGCAATTTTTATAACGCTCACAGGCGTCTTAAACTCATGCGTAAGATTATTGATGAAATCGTACTGCAATTTAAAAAGTCTTCCGTTAATTTCTAAATTTCTATAAATTAAATATAGTATTGCAATTAAAATAATATAAATCAGGGATACACCGCCCAATACCGGCCAAAAACTGCGGTTTATCTCTTTTGATAGAAAACTCTTACTCGATCTAAAAAGAAGTTTATAGTCAGCTAAGGCTCCTGGTAAAGGCATCTCAGTAGAAATCTCGTCATTTTCTGGCGTGATCGGGGCACCCACCAACGGAACTATTTCTACTTTCTCATAAAGATTTGAATAGCTATTTTTTACTTCCAGATACATTGGATCGATCTGAAAATTGAACATGTCCTGTTCATATCCCACAGTATGATCCAAATTACCTTCCATGATGGACTTATAGACAATTAAGTCATTGACCCTCGGAATATTCAAGTAGGTAATCTGTCCGGGTCTTATCGTATAAAAAACCTTCAGAATATCCTTATCAGAAAGCTTGGCATTCGGTTGCAATTTATCGATATAAGTTGCCAGCTTGACGCCAATATTATTAATTTCCTCAGAATGCAGGCCCATCTGCCCACGGTCTCGAATCGTATTCTTATTCAGCCCGGATCGGGAAACGGTAAAAATGGTTATGGTCTTCGGTTGAATTCTAAGATTATTAACAATAAAACCATAGTTCAAGTTATGATCATTATTAAATTGCAAATCAAAAAAACCGATTTCCCGAACAAAAGGATATGAACTTAATATACTATACGCATATTTCCCCGCCTGCACTGAATCCAAAAAGCCCTGATAAAAAGAAACTTCAGGAATTCTATTTTGAAAAAAATCGTTGAAAGGGATTAAGGTTTGATCAAATATTTCTGATTTCCGGTTAGTGAATTCATTTTTTATATGCGATTCTGTATAATTACGGGAAAGAAAAAGGGCAAAAATGTACAGACCACTAATCACGATGAAAAACATCAACAATAGGCCGTAGTTTTTTCGATAGCTATATTTCTCTGCTTTCATAGTCTCCCCGCCTTTAGTCTACAAGATATTTCGCCAAAAATCGCTCCAGCTCATTATAGTAACCAAAGACATTCTCATCCCGTTTAAAAGTTCTATCTTCATCCTCTTTCAGGATGTATTGCACAGGAACATTATTATTCTTTAATTTCTGCACAAATTGATTTGCGTCCGGAACCGAACTAAATCGATCTTTCCCCCCTTGGACTAATAACACCGGTATCTTTACTTTATCCGAATGAAATACAGGTGAAATATTTTTGAATAGTTCTGCCTCCCGAATCGGATTTCCAACGATTTGATACATTTTCTGCACATAAGATTTAAAGTATGGCGGAATATCCCTAAAGTAAGTGAATAGATTGGTATAACCGGAATAAGACACGGCGCACTTATATAGATCAGAATTAAAACAGGCTGCATGTAGCGCAGAATAGCCCCCAAAACCTTTCCCTACAATAGCGACACGCTCCCGATCAGCAATTCCTTCTTTAATCAGCCATTTCACCCCATCGGTAATATCATCCTGAATCTTCCCGCCCCATTCTTTAAATCCCGCCGTCCAAAACTTCTTGCCAAAACCTGTTGAACCTCTATAGTTCATCTGAAAAACTAAATATCCCCGATTTGCCAAGAATTGGGCCTCATTGTCAAATCCCCATACTTCCCGCCCATTTGGCCCATCATGAGGCAATACAACCATTGGAAGATCTTTGCGATTGGAATGTATAGGGTAAGTCAGATAGCCTGAAATCTGAATACCATCGCGTGCTGTATAGGTGATATACTCATTGGGCGATAGCTCTTTGTCTTTTAGATCGGAATTATTATCTGTTAGCTTTGTTAATTTTTGCGTCGAAAAGTCATAAAAATAAATACCCCCTGGATTTACGTCCGTATAGGTTTTGATAATTACTTTGTCACCCGAAATGTCGGTATTTAGCACCTGAAATTCAAATCCATCGATCTGTTTGGACAACTGATCATATTTCTTTTTGGTAGCTTCATCAAAAAAATGCCTATTTTGTCTAGAGGTACTGTAATTTACGAACAATAGCTTATTTTGTTCCGTAAAATACCCTCCAGGACTCACATCAACATCTTTATGGCTGTAAAGTTCCCCTAACTCCTTCTGGTTTGCCAAATCATAGCTAACCAATGCCAGTTTATCCCGGTCTATATTGGATAAGGCATAAATGATCGCATCAGAACTATCTTGATAACCCAAAGGTGTAAAACTGCTTTCCACATCACAGCGTATAATCTCTTTAAAAGGTTCTTTCTCGGAACTCCGATAGAGCACAGACTGCTGTACGGAATCATTGGCTACCGCCAATCTTACCTGCCCATCATTGGACACAACCCAAGAACTCATATTTCCCGGATTCTGTAAAACCAATTCCCGTGGTCTCCCATCTAAATAGATGCGGTAAAGGTCAAAAAATGAAGAATCACGATCGTTGATTCCCGCAATAAAACTATCGCTTCCGGTCACCAGGGCATGAACCCACCGAAATCGTCCCCGAACCGGTTTAATTAATGGCCAAATTTTCTCTGTATTGATATCCACAGCATATAAACGTAAACTATCCTGTGTGGATTGCTCTGTCAAAAACGAAATTTTTGAATCATTATTCCAAGCAAAAGATTTTACATTAATATCATTTTGATACGTAAGCTGCTTGGAACTATCCTGATGAACCAAATCTATTAAATAGATATTTTTGCAATGATTGTCTAGGCCAATGTAAGCTATAAATCGACCATTTGGGGAAATCTTAAAATTTGATTTTTCAGGTGTAGAAAAAAATTGATTTATTGGAATACGATCAACGCTATGTCGTTGACACCCCAACATGATCATGGCAGAAAAAAACAAACCTATCCAAAATTTCATCCTCATAATCCCAGTTACATCCTTATCATTTATTCCAAATATTGCAATTAAATACGAAATTGCATTAAATGCAACCTTATTTTTACAAGATATAGTAATTAAATGTAATATTCAAACTTATCTCCCTTCTGCTCTTTAGATTCTTTTTTATAGCAGAAAAATAGCGTATTTTTGTGTATGTTTTTATACAACGTCTCCGTTATCGCAGAAGAAACAATCCATCAAGAGGTCGTTTCATGGATTCAGGATAATATCGTGCAATCCCAAAAATTTCAAGTGCATTTTCTGGAAATGCTCCAGTCGCCGCATGAAGGTATGACCTATTGCATCCAAGTCATACTTCCTACAGAAGAGCTTGTAGCAGATTTTCAGCAAGTGCATCTCATTCCATTACAACAACTCATTTCAGAAGTATATAAAGACAAGGTTTTCCTTTTTGACAGTACCATGAAGTATCTAAAAAAATAAAAGAGCCCTTTAGCGCTCTTTTATTTTTTTAGATCATTAATACCGTTACTATCTTTGGTAAGGTTCTTATTATACGTTTCACCTATCTCTGCTGCCAATTCATAACGTGGATCATAACTGATTTTTGGCGTTAAAAAATGAAGTAAAATCAAACGGGCATATCTGAAATTAAAAGGAGCAAAGACCAAAATGGTTACAGCTAGACCAATCAGATAAAGCCACGGAGACTCGCTTCCAGTCAAAATTGCGATAGCAACAGATACAGTAACAATCTCAGCGACAGACAAAGCATAACTCACATACATCGCAGCGTAGAAGTAACCTGGCTCAACCTCATACTTGACGCCACAATATGGGCAAGTATCATTCATATGCTGCTTGTGTAAACTGTAGACCTTTCCTACAAATACATTACCAATATGACACTTTGGGCATTTGGAGTGTATCATTGCATGGAATTTGGATGTGGGCATTAAGAATCTATTTTATTTCGTTTATAAATTTCTTTGTTACAGTACTCTTCTTACGGTACTTCTTATACCATAAATAACCAAGGCCTGCCGCGGCAAGATAAGGTATTACCAACAGAAACAAGATACCGTCATTCAGACCTCTTCCTTGCATATTCCCTTCCTTCGTAGAATTCTCAGCGTTCAATGTACACATCGCACACTGTCCGTAAGAAACAGATACAGCCGAGCAGCTTAAGGTAAATATTAGGAGTAAATATTTAAACCATTTCATAACACAAAGGTACTGAAATTTTAGTGATTAGCGTGCCAAAGATTCAAATTTATCCCAAAAGCCATCTTTAGGCAGTGAAGCTATCACTTCCATCTTATCCTTTTTAATTGGATGTGTAAAGACCAATGAACGCGAATGTAAACAGATACTGCCCAAAGAACTACCTCTTGGGTATCCATACTTATTATCGCCAACAATAGGACAGCCCATCGCTGCAAGTTGCGCACGAATTTGATGTGTACGACCTGTTAAAGGTTCTATTCGCAGCAAATAGAATCCATTCAACTCACCCACCAAGGTATAATCCAACTCAGCATAACTTCCACCTTTCACCTCCCGTGGAAAAGCCTTTGTTACGCGCGTTTGTCTATTTCTAACCAACCAATTGATCAGTTTCCCCTCCGTTTTTCGCGGACGTTGTCTGACGATTGCCAAATAGGTCTTTTTCACATGTCTATCCTGAAAAAATTTATTCATTCGCTCTAGCGCCTTGCTTGTTTTGGCGAACAAAATCATACCACTAACAGGTCTATCTAATCGATGAATAACACCAACAAAGGCATCATTTGGCTTATCATATTTCTTTTTCAAATATACTTTCACCATATCCTCTAAAGATAGGTCTCCTGTTTCATCCACCTGCACAATATCCCCGGCTTTCTTATTTATAGCGATGAGATGATTGTCTTCGTAGATGACGTCTTTATCTGTAATTTCAGTATGATTCATTTTTTCAAATTAAAAGGGGGTATCCAAATGCTATACAGAGCTAAATGTCTGTTGAATTGGAGCCCATATTGACGCTATTATTTATTAAAAAAGGCTCTACGCAAGCGTACAGCCTTTCATTATGTTCTTTTTAATCCACTTATTTCGTCGTGTCCGCTTTAAGCAACTCAGCTTTTTTAGCATCCTCTTTCATCTTCTTTTTAAAGAAACCACGTAATAAGAAATTATGTTGCAACGCTTCCATATTTTCATCCAATTTCGCGGTACTCGAATTCAAGTTATTGATTGCCGATTTAATCTGATTTGCTGATGCTGGATCATTCAACAAAACGCCCACCGCATTATCTTTATCATTCAAGCGGCCAGATGCATTATTCAAATTGTTTATCAATGCATTTGCTGTCTGGGAAACTCCTTGCAACTGCGCTGCAGACTGACGCAGATTAGAGAATATAGCGGTATCGGTCGTTAAATCATGAATCAAGCCCTTATTGCTATTTAAAGAGTTTGTCAAGGTGACCAAATTAGCAGAAGCTTTGTTTGCATTATTCATTGCAGCACTGATCGATAATAACGTCGCACGCAATGTATTTACCATGGACGTATCGGTCAACATCGCGCCAACCATTCCTTTTCCATCCGCCAATCCACGTGATATTTCTACAAAGTCAGTGGTAATCTTTGCTAAGTTTTCATTATTTACCTGCAATGTTTCCATCATCGCTTCCATGTCCGCAGTCTTCGCCGAACGCAAGAAATCACCTGTCTCCACAGTGGGCGCGTTTTGCGACCCTCCAGAAATCACTACGATCTTGTTACCGATCAAACCATCCGAGCCCAATTTTGTTACGGCATCTTTACGAATATACTCAGCAGATTTCTCCTCAATGGTCAATACCACCTCAACATCCTGCACGCTTTTAAAATGTATATTCTTAATGATCCCGACCTTAACCCCAGAAAACCAGACATTACTCCCCACCTTCAATCCAGCGACATCGGGAAATGAAGTCGTAATTTCAATATTTCTAGTAAATTTCTTTTGCTGGCTACCCAAAATAAAAATACCCGCTAAAAGAATCAATACGCCTAAAAAAACAAAAATACCGACAATGATTGCTCTTTTATTTTCTGCCTTACTCATGTATATTATAGAATAAAATTATAATTATAAAACGCTCTTACTCGTGCGTCATCTGTATCAAAAATTTCTTCAAAAGACCCCTGTCTTTCAAACTTACCATCCAACAACATCACAATCCGGTCTCCCACTTCTTTCGCACAAGCCAAATCGTGCGTGATAATAATTGATGCTGTTTTATACCTCTCCTGAACCTCGTTAATCAATCCATTAATCTCCAAACAAGTAATCGGATCGAGCCCTGCTGTTGGCTCATCGTACATCATGATTTCAGGTCTAAGAATCAGGGTACGCGCAATACCAATTCTCTTCCGCTGTCCACCAGACAACTCTGAAGGCATCTGATTGATCGCTTGCGAAAGCCCTACACCATCCAACACCTCTTCTACAGCTTGATTGATCTCCGAACGTGTTAAGTTGCGTTTATTTCGAACCAATGGAAATTCCAAATTTTCGCGCACAGTCATACTGTCATAAAGTGCGCTATTCTGAAAAGAAAACCCTATTTTCAAACGTAATTCACGCAATTCACGATCATTTAATTCAAGAACTGACTCTCCCAAAACATTGATCGTCCCCTCATCCGGTCTTAATAAGCCCGAAATCAATTTGATCAATACGGATTTCCCTGTTCCAGAACGCCCAAGCACAACGAGATTTTCTTCTTTATATAAATCCAGATTGACACCACGTAGGACGTGATTATCACCGAAAGATTTACTAACATCCCTAATTTCAATGACCGGCTTCGAATGGTCGATGGTTGACTTAATCTTTTCCATAGCTCACTATCCAAAGAACGATAAAACTTGAACAATAATTATTTCCTCAATAAAGACAAGGAACATCGAAGCTACAACGGCCGCATTCGCTGCCTTACCAACACCTTCAGTTCCCTTTGAAGAAAAATAACCACAATAACAACTTACAGCTCCAATGGTAAAACCAAATATAACTGCCCGCAACACCATAGCGCCTAAATCCTTAAATGCTATCGTTTCAAATACTTGCGTAAAAAAACTCAAAAAACTTAAGTCATCTTTACTCATCATACTTAGGTAACCACCTAAAAGGCCTATACCTGCCACATAAAAACACAGAACTGGAATTCCGATAGTTGTAGCTAATATTCTACTTACAATAAGAAACTTATATGGATTAGTCCCCGAAACTTCCATCGCATCGATTTGCTCCGTGACATTCATCGAACTTAGTTCTGCCCCAATTTGCGAGCCCACTTTACCCGAAGCTATTAAAGCCGTCACCAATGGTGCTAATGCACGAACAATAGCGATCGAAATAAGCGAAGGTAACATCGAAGTCGCTCCAAATTCCTCCAAAGAAGGACGTGACTGTTTTGTAAAAACAAATCCAACAATAAATCCCGTTAAACTGATCAAAGGCAACGATTTATAGCCTATTTCATAGCACTGACGGACAATCTCTTTAAATTCATAGGGTGGAGTTACCAATTCACGCCAAAACCGTAGCAAAAAACGGTGAATGTTTGCAAATTCTAGAAAAAAAGTCTGAAGTTTTTTAGCCATTTAAATGATGTCTATTTCAAATTAATGTGTTTTAAAACACGTCTTATGCTGAACAAACACGTAGCAATTCGAGCGGTAAAGGTAAATAAAAATATGTATCTAAAATTGTCGTTTATGTAAAAAGATCATCAATTTGACTTTTATATATAAAAAATCAGATTTCTAATGTACCGATTAAACCATTTTATACGTTATGCTGTCATAATAACAAAGACAATAGCATAGAGTTTGTCACACTTTTAAATATTACAGAAATGAAAAATTTAGGCAACATAAAATATTGGGTACTTGGTTTTATCGGTATCGCTTCTTGTTCAAGTTGCGCTACTTCAATGGCCCAACGGGGTGGATATAATAATGGTTATAACAATACTGGTTATAACAATTATAACAATGATGGAGTTTCGTTCCAGCTTTTCTATGATCAGCTTTCACCTTATGGACAATGGGTTAATGATCCCAATTATGGCTATGTTTGGATCCCGGACGTTGGTCCGAACTTCCAGCCTTATGCAACCAATGGTTATTGGACAATGACTGACTATGGAAATACCTGGGTATCCAATTATGACTGGGGTTGGGCCCCTTTCCACTATGGTCGCTGGAACTACAATGACCGTTATGGCTGGGGATGGGTTCCTGACTATGAATGGGGACCAGCATGGGTAAATTGGCGTCAAAGTAATGACTACTACGGTTGGGCTCCTCTGGGCCCAGGCATGAATATTAATGTATCCGTTAATATTCCAATGAACTTTTGGACATTTGTGGGAGTCAATCACTTTATGCGGCGAGACATGGATAGATATTATGTTAATCGAAGAAATTGCAATAATATCTATAACAGAACCACCATTATCAACAATACCACGGTAATTAACAACAACTATTATGTTGGCGGTCCGCGAAGATCCGATATTGAACGTTCGACAGGAAGAAGCGTAACAGTGAATAGAATCGCAAGTGTCGATAGACCTGGGTCTGTACGCAGTAGCAGCAACCGCAGTAATGAAATCAGTATGTACCGTCCGAATGTAGACCGTAATACAAGATCCTCTGCACGCCCCACGAATGTCGTAGATGCTTCTACCCGAACACGAAATAACAATAGTGAGATTTCAGATCGAACCAATCGTGTCATAACCAACAGAGATAACATCGACTCGAGATCAGGAAATCGTGAGTTATATATTGACAACAGTGGAAATGCTTCTGTAAGGTCTCGTAATGATGCCAACAGCGGTGGTTCGAGCCGTAGTTCAATTAATAATACTCGAACCAGAGACAATGGTACTATAAATAGAAATACGAATGGTACACAACCTAATTCGAATAACTATGATTTTAGAACGCGATCAAGTCGCCAGTCGGATGCTTCAAACAATAACAACCCTACATCTACCACTAGGGACAGGCAAAATCGCTCCGTTGACAATAATGGTGTAGCCAACGGCAGAAGTACAGACTACAATAGAAACACAGATTATAATTCACGCTCACGGTCTAGTGCGAACGGTTCCGATCAGGCTGTGCCGCCAAGAGTTGCGCAACCTACGACAACGCCGCAACGAAATGGAAATTATGATGGCAACAGAACTCGTTCGAGCCAACCTGTGTCGCAACCTGTAGCACAACCAACTCAAAATCGGAGCTACGAAAACACAAGAAGTAGATCAAATACAGACAATTCATCCTCAGTATCTCGATCAAGGTCTTCAGAAAGCTCAGGCGAACGCAGTTCTGGACGTTCTTCACAAGGATCAGAAAGATCTAGAACAAGATAATGACAGCCGAATAAAATAATAATTCACATTTGGCGGGTAAAATGAAAAATTTTACCCGCCTTTTATATGCATGTCTTTTTATATTTATCATGAACAATCCATACATTTTCACGTTAATTAGTAAATTTACCGCTTCAAACAAAAAACAGATCGATAAAGATGGCTTCATTTACCTCTATATTAGATAATGACTTTTACAAATTCACCATGCAGCATGCCGTGGTCAAGTTGTTTCCAAAGGCCAAGGCACGTTATCATTTTATTAATCGGGGACATCATAAATTTCCCGATGGTTTTGATGTACTCCTGAGGGAGGCCGTCCATGAGATGGCTAATTTGAAGTTAACAAAAGCAGAAAAGGCTTTCTTTGCCAAGACATGTCCTTATATAGACCCAACCTATTTTGATTTTCTTCAAGGTTATCGCTACGATCCCGAGGAAATCAAAATATTTCAGGATGGCCCCGACCTTGAAGTCATTATCGAAGGGTATTGGTACCGTACTATTCTTTGGGAAGTCCCATTAATGTCGCTTATCTGTGAACTTTTTTATGAATCCCAAGGTCTACAACGTGCCTCGGATGCAGCTGTGATCGCCACCGCCAAAGATAAAATCGAAAAATATAAAAAACTCAATATCACAATTGCTGATTTTGGCACGCGCAGACGTCATTCTTATGAAGTCCACGATTTGGTCGTTCGCACACTGAAGCAATACGGCGAAAAAACATTTATAGGCACCAGCAATGTACATTTAGCAATGAAATATGAAACGAAACCAATCGGCACACATGCCCATGAATGGTTTATGTTCCACGCTGCCAAATACGGATATAAAATGGCGAATCTCCTTGGCCTTGAACATTGGTCTGATGTCTACCGGGGTGACCTCGGAATAGCACTATCGGACACCTATACGACGGAAGTCTTCTTTCAGCAGTTTGACAAAAAATTAACCAAATTATTTGATGGAGTCCGACACGACAGTGGAGATCCACTTGAATTTACAGATAAGGTCATCGCACATTATAAGAAGAATGGAATCGATCCCCTCTCCAAAACAATTATATTCTCGGATGGACTGGACTATGAGAAAGTCGAAAGAATCGCGAGCTACTGTGAGGGAAAAATCTTACATTCCTTTGGCGTTGGCACCAATTTCACCAATGATGTCGGTCTTAAACCCATGAATATCGTCATTAAGATGACCGACGCTTTGCCAGAAGATGATCAATGGACCCCGGTCATCAAACTATCTGACGAACCCATGAAACATACGGGAGATGAAGACTCCATATATATAGCAAAAAAAGTACTAATGATTGATGATGACAATGCATAGAGACGTATACGGTGAAGCTTTAGATGATTATTTCGTACATCAAGAAGAAAAATTTCCTTTAGTACTCCACACGAGTTATGGCGACCGAGACGAAATGCCGGTCGAGATTTTCTTTCGTGAACCTGATGATTTCCCTGAACTGGAATTTATTGGTCTATCCTTATGTGATGGACGTGTACTGGATGTTGGAGCTGGAGTTGGCAGCCATAGCCTTTATCTACAAGAAAAAGGTTTTGAAGTAGATGCACTGGAACTCTCGCAGACCGCCTGCCATATTATGCAACAACGCGGGGTACAACATATTATCTGCGAAGATTTCTATAAATTCGAAGGCCAAAAATACGATACACTTTTGCTTTTGATGAACGGAATAGGCCTTGCTGGCGACGTAGATGGCTTTCGAAAACTATTACAGCATAGCAAAGAATTATTGACTGAAAATGGCCAACTGATTTTTGACTCTTCAGACATCAGTTATCTGTACAAAGATTATAACATCAAAAAACCAGCGCATTATTTTGGGGAAATTCAATATCAATACGAATACAAAGGCAAAAAAGGAAACCTGTTCAAATGGCTCTACTTAGATCAGGATTTGTTGATTAAAATTTCGCACGAAATGGGCTGGGTTGTCCAAATTTTGTATGAAGATGAGAATGATCAATACCTCGTCCGCATGGAACTAAAAAAATGAGGCTGTCTCAAAAAGGCAGT
>NZ_DJTD01000002.1:0-87977 GCF_002440385.1 Sphingobacterium sp. UBA6317
ACCAAAATTGACGAAGAACCACTTTTGTCGGAATATTCATTAAGAATTTGAGTAATATCTGAATACTCTTTTATCATTATGGCATGTATCCCATATCTAATCAAATCTTCTATTTTAAGTTCTTGCTTTATTTTCGCATATCTATAGTCCTCTTGGTTTTCTTCAGGAGTTTTATAAGGACTATTAAAATCTTTTTCAGAAACCAGCTTAAAGAAGCAATAATGAGTTGGCGTATTGTCTTTAAGTAAGATTTTGATTCTCCCCAAAATGTAATCTAAATTTGGGTCGTCAAAGCTAAACCCAATGAACAAAAACGTTTTTGATAGTAAATCTCCTCTTAAGGCCGTTGAGAATAATTCTTTCTTATCATTGTATGTTTCATAATCATCTTTGGTTAATACGGCTTTTGGACTCTTAAAAAATTGATTTTTTCTTCAATGTCAATATCTGAACGACCATTTTTCCAAATGTTTGCCTGTTTATAAGGGTCTCTTAAACCTTCTGTTAATAGAAAGTCGACACCTTTACTCTCACAGCTTCTTAATAGAAGGGTGACTTTAAAAGCAAAACTTGGATCTACTCCGTTTAATACCATTTTGCTCCGTCTCCTATACTTCAATTTTAGTGTTTGCATATACTAAAATTTAATAACTTCAAACATCCATTAAAATGTTCTTTTTTAGCTAATGGTTGTCTTTGTACACTTTTGAATTAGAAAAGTATGCACTGATTTTTGTTGCGTAAAATATAATTATAATGGATAATAGTAATTTAATACCTTGAGTGACAAGGTTACTAAATTCAAATCCTCTATTTAGAACGTCATTCTGAACTAAATATATGTATTTAAACAGATTCACTATAAAGCTTGGTAATGATAAAATAACCAAAGTGATACCAATTAAGATAAATCCAAATCTATATGCTTCAAATTTATTGCAAGCTAATGCTTTATCATCTGTAGGATCATCTTTAATAAAAAAATGTACAAATACTTCTGATTTTAGTAGGAAAACAAAGGCGATCAATAATTGTAGAATCAAATTAGACCAAAGAATAAGAAGAACCGAATTCTGTTCATTCATGTTTGTACCGTTAATTGATACAGCATTATATAACAATAATTCTTTAGTTGAATTGATACTAAATAAAACTAGAAATATTCCTAGGATTTTTATTGAAATATCAAATAGATCCGTTTTTTTCATGGTTGAATATTTTTATTTTTTATTGACCTTATGCTATTAATCCTTTTGTTTTTGTCAAATCCTACCTCTAGACTAAATTTTTCTATACCTTTTCTGCCACCTTGATATTTGTAATTCAGAAAAACATAATCTTCGGAGTATGTCGCTAATTTCTCAATCTGATTTATAAATACCATGTCTTCACTTTGATTAAATTGTTTAGAAAGATTTTGCCAATCACTTTGATTAATTCTCCCATTTAATCTTTGGGTAATGTAGTAGGAAACATTTTCTAATTCATTATTTTTTACTTTTTTATAGAACTCTTTGAAGTTTGAGTCCAGCTCTAATAGTTCATTTTTATTTAGAAGCCAAGATCTCCTCTTACTTAAATATACATTAATCTTATAAAATGGCTTTTTGGCTGCAACATTTAGAGGTAAATCTATCAGTTTTAAAGATGACTTAATCGAAATCGAATCATTTACTTTCCATGAATTTGATTGTATTATATTAACAAATTCTTTTTTTAAATCGTCGGGTGTATAATAGCCCTCTTGTTTACCAATTCCATGCCTTTCAGTAATTTCTTTTACTAGATTTTCATATTTTAAGCACATTGCATAAATAAATTCTTTTGGTTTATTGCTCTGAGTAACTGTCTGAAAATTGCTGGTATCCCAGTCATATTGTATTTCTGCGAGGGCAGAGTCTTTTTTAAATGTTGTATAAAAAACTAATAGATTAGGAATAGTATTTTGCTCTCTTTGGAATATAATTGGTTGATTCCAACTGGCAACTGTCATAATTTTTGCAGTTGGCAGAAAAATTGCATTTCCCATTTCTTTTTCTTTAGCTAGAAAATGCTGTAGCTTTTGGTTTATATCCGTATCTATCAATTCTTGTGATAGAACAAAATTAGGGATTAGGAGCAAAAGGATAATAAAATGTTTCATTTAGATTTTTCGATAGTATTTGATTAAATATGTCAACAGCTTTTTTATGATATTTAAGGTTTGCGGACATGTATTTTATCCCCAATGTTTCATTGATAATCTCTAAAATAATCTTATGAAAGCCAATTTTGTTGTTTGTAATTTTTATATCAGTGAAATTACTAAAAATTAAATGTTTAATTTTGCTTATTTGATCTTTGACAAAAACATCCTGATATACGATAAAAAGTACTGAACAATGAATTTTTATCATAAAAATTTCATCAAAATATCTTGTTGTAAGAAGTAGCTTTGACAATATATTTCGGATATAAAAAAAAAGGTACTGTTATAAATTCCAAATATTTAGACAAAAAAGTGTAATCTTCCCTTAGCTAGCTACACCTAAAACTAAAGAATTCCAAAAACCGAGCTGGCTGGAATATAAGATTGCACCCATAATAAATAACTACACCTTTAAATAGGTCGTTTTTTTGCAAAATAGGTTAATCAAAAATTTTATCTGTTCACTGGACTCACCGTTCTCTCATATAAAGTCATAGATACCATTTTTCCAGCCCAGAATTCTCCTATCGTCCGCCTTGAGCCAGTTTTTCAATACAGTTGCATAGACTTTACGGAAGTCTTCGGTATAGATGAGATCGCCATCTTTAAGATGCTGCAGATCAGGCAGTGCATTCAATAATCCCTTCTTCTTTAGACCACTTGAAATAAAAAACAGCTGATTAGCAGTTCCATGATCGGTTCCGTTACTCGCGTTCTGAGCAACCCGCCGCCCAAATTCGGAAAAAGTCATCAACAGCACATCGTTAAACAGTCCATTTTCTTTTAGATCGTGTACAAACGCCCTCACCGCATCATTAATAATCTTAAACAGGTTCTCCTGCTGCTGCTTTTGATTGACATGTGTATCGAAGCTCCCGATCTGAAGATAATAAACTTTGGTATTGATATCTGACTTGATAAGAGAAGCTATGGTCTTAAAATCCTTTGCCAAGGCCGAATCGGGGTATTGCATCTTATTTGCTTTGGTTTTGCTTTTATCAAATATATAAGCTGCATTATTGATGGTTGCCCCCAACGTCTGGTAAAGATATTCTACGGTTTCGTCATCATGACGATGCGCTTGATGGATAAATTTAAAGTACTCTTCGCGACTTGTCTGATACATTTTCTTGGGATCTTGAAATGCAAAGGCTTTGGACTTGTTCCCTTTCATCGCCAGGCTCAGCATATCACCGACTTCGAGTGCTTGTGTGGGATGTTCGCATTGGTAACAAGCCTCATCGAGATATCTGCCTATCCAACCGCTTTCAAGATATTCATCGCTCCTACTGGCACTCTGCCAGATATCCATACTCCGAAAATGAGATTTATCAGGATTAGGGTAGCCAACATTGTTCAGCACAGCGATCTCCCCACTATCAAAAAGTTCTTTAAAGAAGCTCAAAGCAGGGTTTATACCGGCTTCGTCCGTCAGAGGCAAAGCATCATGGACCGCAATCACCTTTCGTTCACGAAAATAGATATCGTTTCGTACCGGAATAATTGTATTAAGCCCATCATTCCCTCCGTTGAGCTGCAAAACCACCAATACTTTATTATCCTTTCCAAGTGCTTCGGGCAGAGCCATCGCCTTCAAGAAATTGGGAAGCATCAAAGAAGCAGTAGCCAGAGAGCTCGTTTTTATAAAATCACGCCTTTTAATAATCATAGCTATATTTTTTTAAAGGTTAGCAAAGCTGATATTCGGGCGTGCTCATGACATCGATGATATCCGTGCGGACACGACCATCCGAGAATCGCTGGAATACCTTATGACCTTCGGCCCAGCTTTTTTGTAAAATGATTTCGGAAACATTTCTACCGGCAAAAGAAGCTTCTACCTTGCTCCAATCAATACTCATCTAGGGGTCTTTGAATGTGCTTGTTAGATTCTGTTTTTGAGGAAGTCCCATTTCGAGGTCGTCGTCTGGCCGGGGTTTCAGATCGAGCGGCCTCAGACCAGTCCATATTTGCGGCATCTGCATACGGAGCAATAGTGTAGAGCTATCGATCCAGGATCTTCCTGATGGCCATCCAGCCACATTTGGCGGATAGAGTAGCATCTGGCCCAATAGCTTCTGGTAAGTAATCAAATTTTCGGGAACACCGACTTTCATATCCAATATACGCATCATGCCCACCATTAATTCGATGGGCGACTTAATCTTGCTACCCATATGTTCTTTTTTGAAAAACCAGGGCGATGTGAATATATCTTCGAGCAAGGGCATTATCTCATAACCCGTAGCATACAACTTTTCACTTAAACGATGAATGAGCTTGTCATCTGCTTTTTCATTGACAAAAAAACGATAGATTTTAGTTGCAATAAATTTAGCTGCAGCAGGTTGTTCCAGAATAATATCAAGGATAGCATTGCCATCAAAGTTGCCCGTTTTTCCAAGGAAAGTTTTCATCCCTTCATCGTGGATATTTTTCCTTTGTATAAAAACAGCATCCTTGTTGTAAGACCAGCCAGTAAATGCCCTTGCGGCCTCACGAACATCATGTTCGGTATAGTTTCCCCTCCCCATTGTAAAAAGCTCCATGAGTTCACGCGCAAAATTTTCATTGGGATGTCCTTTGCTGTTCTGCTGATTATTGAGAAAATTGAGCATTGCAGGTGATGTGGAAACTGCCAAAAGGAGGCTTTTGAAGTTGCCGAGTGCATTTTCCCTGATTTTATTCAGCAACAGCTCATTAAACTGCGGGCTGCCGCTCCTTGAAGCAAAATGGCCGTGCCAGAAGAAAGCCATTTTTTCGCGGAGCTGATCTTCAGAGCTGACCATTTCCTGCAGGAATTTGAGGTTAATTTCGTTGATCTGTTTCTGATTTCGTCGCTGAAGCTGTTTTTTCTGTTCGGCATCGAGCTGTGATGCTGGCAGATCATCGAAATCGAGCTTCAGGGGAGTAAAATTAATTGGGCGAAAGGGTCTGCTCTGTGCAAGTTCCTTCCAAAACTCTTCTGGATGAAGATGGTTTAATCTTTCGACCTGCGCAAGGCTGATTCCGAAACCTGCGCGAATGGCCAAATGTTTATTTTTAATAAAGTCCGTTGCCATACCACTTCATTTTTTTAATAGACTGTCTTTCAGCAAAAAAGATTAATCGCCTTTGCTCTTCAATATTAACGCTGACTGAATCTAATAAATTATAGTGCTATGAAAGATAACTTATTTTTTAGCTATGCCGTACACTTTTCGTAAAGATACACGTGCTCCGAAACTATTCTCCAGCAGCTGCCCCTGATCCAAGGCGAGCGATACCCCGAGGTACATTTTATTTTTGAGCTGCCGCTCACCCGATAAAATTGCAGAGAACTGAGATACAGGGACAAATTGTTTCTCGTAAATATCGTGTCTTATCTTTCCAGTAGATTTACCATAAATACTGGTGGCAAAAGTACCATAATGCCTTGCAAATGTCATTTTGCTGAACACATTCCAGCCATACAACTGAAGCCTCGTTCCGATATGGCCAGCCACGACACGATTGCTGATAAAATAATCACCGGGAAAATTTGCCTGTCCAGCACGTGCGCTGTGTGCAGTCACTATCAATGGAGAACCTAGGCCTTGGCTTTTGTAAGACCAGCCCTGTGTATAGTAGTAATTGTTATAATAGTCTTCATCACCCGATTTCGTTGGCTTTGACCAAGGGTATCCCGCCTGGTCCTTGGAATAAAAGAACTCGACCAAAACCTTGTGCCAATCCCAATTTTTTAACGAGTGGCCAAATCGTTTATTGATCAAGGTGATGCCATTTAGTCCATCTGCAATATTGGCCAATTTGGAAATAGCACCTACATCATAGAAATTTTGCCGATAAGCCATGAGTTGCAAATTGTCCCAATCGTAGGAAAAGGCCATATCAATTGAGCCTTGCTGATTCCCTAGCTTTGATCTGGGCACACCTGGGGCTCCATAAGCCTTTCCAAACATCACATACAATAATGTCTGAAAATCATTTAAAGTATAATTACTTCCATAAACCTTCTTTTCAGCCCCCCATTGCACCTGATGACTAATACCACCATAGAAATTGATGCGCCAGTCCTTTTTACCGATGCGTCCATACAACGATTTCTGGTGCAGCAATGTGGGCATATTATTATCGCGTGGCGGTGTTTTAAACTGGCCAGGATCGATCAGCATCTTGCCCATATAGCCATTGGCAAAATTACCTTTAAAGGAAAATAAGCCGTCAAACCAAGGGAGCCGATAATATTCGGAGAGCCTTATATCCAGCATAGGAACTCCTAAGGCATTTCCTGATACGGCAAAGTTGCCTGAGCTAAGAAGGGTATCCCCATTGAGCCCCATCACATCTTTGGTACGGCCCAGTTTGGCTTCAAACATTTTAAACCGCAATTTGGCATGTGCATCAATCAGTTGGCCCTGGATTTTGGAACCCATATTTGCTCGGGCCTCCAGGCCGTATCCCCAGTCCCAAGCGGGAGCCCTTTCCTTTATTTCAGTCCATTCACCTAAGCGGGAGTAATCGCGAGCAGCACGCAGCACTACACTACCCGAAGCACCACTCAGCGGGATAGATCCAAACTGGTTGGACCGCATCCAGAAGGGCACTGCATTATTGCCAGAATATCCTGCATCTACTGTTACCTGGAGGTATTGCCTCATCGTATCTGTCTGTGCAAATAGATTAATGTTACAACCGAGAACTATTATGCTCAATAAAAGAATATAACAACAGATAAAAAAAGTATTTTTCATGCAACAAAAAGCATATAAATGACTAAATATTATTTTCTTTTACCTAAATGAATAATATTATTAAAATGGTTTAGGTACTGTCCTACAATTGTTTCCCAATTATACATTTTATCAATCTTCTCTAAGTTAGCATTTAACATTGAAATATTCTTATGCTCTTTCTTATTAACAGAATCTAAAATCTCACAGACCTCTGTAGCGGTATTAAAATATAAAGCGTCTTCCCCCAAAATATATTTATTAAAGGGATTAGAATTTGCACATATAAGGCTGCTAGACGCCATTGCTTCCAATAATGATGGATTAGTTCCTCCGACTGTATGTCCGTGAAAATAAATATTTGAATAATATCTTAAATTATTTAACTTTTCTATATTATAAATCCCACCAACAAACCTAATATTAGCGTTCCTCTCAAATTTTGATTTCAGATATTTTCCATAAGGCGTCTCATTTTTTCCAATCACTAGGAAGGGTCTATTATGGTTCGCCATATTTACTCCTTCCAATATAATTTCAATACTATTCTCAGGTTCAAGCCGAGCAATTAACAAATCATAATTATATAGATCTAGATTAAATTCGTCGAGAACTTGAGCACTAGGATTTTTAAAAACATCTGCTCCATAAGGTATAAAATCAGATTCCACATTATATTTTAGACTCAAATATTCTTGTATACCAACAGAGTCAGAAATCAAATAATCACTATAATTAACCCCTAGCTTCTCCGCCCAAAGCAAAAAAGAGCGAACTGTGTTAGAATATTTGGTTCTTTTCCATTCCAATCCATCCATATTCGTGGTGATTACAGCATGCTTGGGCATGAGCCATCCCCATACAGAACTACTAGTATATCCTAACTGCAAAACAATATCAACATTTCTTTTTCTAACATCAAGTATGCAGTTTAAGTCATAGATAAACTGTCCCGCTGTTCCAATTTTATCCTCTGGATCATAACAATGAACGATAACAACACCATTCCAATTTTTTTCTTGATAGGGATGATTATGTGAGTTATAAACTATGACGTCATGTCCACTGTTTACAAGTCCCAAAGCCAAGAATTCAGCACACTGCTCAAATCCACCATAATGATTAGGAATTCCTCTCGTTCCTACAATTGCTATTTTCATATTTTAATCTCTTATAGAAATTTATTAATTCTTGATAGTAAATTTGTTTATTAAAATAACGTTTAGCAAACTGCAGAGCGTTAAAACTAAAAGATCGATAATCTTCAGGGTCTAAATTATTGGCCAATTTAATTACTTCTACTAATTCTTGGACATTCTTAGGCTTAAACAAATACCCCGTTTTATTGTCCTCAATTATTTCTGGGATTCCACCTATAGAAGCACCAATAACTGGAGTTGCATTTGAGTATCCTTCCACAATAGTCATAGGATTATTTTCATACCATTCCGAAGGGACAATTATAAAATAAGCATTTTTGACAATATTTTCCAGTTCATAACCAGATTTATAACCTAAGAACTCAATATTTCGTAACGCCCTTTTTTCAACAAAATCAATCAACTCTTCTTCAAGCGGTCCTGTACCAACAATCTTAAGTTTACAAGTATCCAGTAAAGCAAATGCCTCAATCAATGTTTTTAATCCTTTTTCATGAGAAAGCCTGCCATAATAGAGAAAAAATTTATCACCATTAGATTTTTTCTCAGATAAAACTATTTCATCGGCAAAATTGTATAATACGACATTTGCCTTATTCTTTAATTGAGGCATATATTTTTCATGCATCTTCTTAGCAAAAGAGCTCACATATATGAATCCGTCTATATATTTTGCGGGGTTAAAAAATATATTTCTAAAATATTGCTCACTAGCCATCATAGAACTTAATATATAACTATCTTTAGTGCATTTATTACTAATACAATTATAGAACTTATTCCCCTCGCACTTTTCGCATATTTCATTATTCCCATTTTTAAATGTATAAGCTGGACATATAATTCTATAATCATGAATCGAAAATATAATTGGTATAGAATGATGTTTTAAAACCGGTAGAATAGAAGACGATATCTGCCCCCATATCAAATGCACATGAGCAATATCAGGTTTTTCTTCTAAAATTAATTGCTCAAGTTTACGAGCAGATTCAAAATTATAAAAGTAATTGATTATATCTTTTATCGGTTTCAATTTACCCTTTCTTGTTTCTTTTGAGTCTGGGAAAAACCTAGAATAATTTGATTGCAAATTATTATTCCATTTAAGAGAAAATGTCGAAACTTTATGCCCATTCATTTCCAGCAATTCTATTGTATTAAAGAAAACTGCCTCAGAACCACCTTTCCTAAAATTATAAACATTCAGCTGTAAAACTTTCATTAAACTAAACTAATCTATTAAACAATAAGTTATTTAGATAATTATTAACTCGTATAATTATCCCTATTAAATAACGACTCCAAATTGACTCGTTCGTAAACCTCCAGCATTCCCCCTCTAGTACAGTTGAATATTTGAACTCCATTCTTGTCGGCATATTCCTTTGCAATTTTATGGGCATATATCATTCTTTCTCCCACGGTAGCCGCTTGTTTATCAAAAAAACCAGATTCCACAAAGTGATGACTTCCATTTATATCATATGAACAATCACAACCTATTATATAAATTTCATGAAATCCCATATATATTGCTATTTGAATTAATGAATGAACAATTGAATATCCATCATAAACAACTTTAGAAACATCATTAGACACGTTAGATGACAATGGCATTAGCTCACCATGTGAAGAATGCCGGCAATTATATAAAAAATAAGGAATAAAACCTTGCGCTGATTTAAACTTAGAATAAAGCCGATGTCCCACAAAACAATATGGCAAATTAGCATTAATAACATCTTTTTCAATCTTTTCATAAACGTGCATGTCTTGTATACCATAATAGGTCGGCCTCCATTCTGTTTTATCTAATATTTTTACTATAGAATTTACGCTAAAAGACAATTCTCCTTTAATTAGATCCAGATCAGAAATAGTTAAACTTGGGGCAGTTCCAACTATGAAGCATCTCTGTCCTTTGTGAATATTTTTAAATTCTCTAATTTTCAAAAATTTTTTTGATTGATATAACAAATTACTCTTTTGGAAATACAATCTAAACAAATCAAGGGTATCAATAATGTAGTTATTATACACTATCTTTAATCGTATTCCTAACCAATAAATAATCTTTACTTTTTTTAATGTTTCTTGCATATTTAAAATTTTTATTTGGAATCATTAATCCTAGATAGGAAAACAGGTATACTCCTGCCAGCGATTTTGTGACTCCAGTGGCAACACTGGTCACATACATCATTAGCAATGAAGACAATAACATGCTTTTAACTACTTTATTCTTTATTCTATATTCATTTATCACCTTAAAACAACAGAACAAAAGACAGAAAAAGGTAGCAAATCCTATATATCCTAATTGTCCCAAAATCATAGCCCAGTAGTTGTCATTAAGAAATTGGCCATCTTCCTCATTCATTCCCCATAAAGAATCAAAACCATATTTATAATATAACTTTGAATACGCACGCTTAGCTTCTTCACTCCCAAATGTTGCAAATCCAGATCCAATGGGAAAATAATCGTTTGCAACTTTAACCCCGTTATATAAAAAAACCATACGCGGAGATTCGGAGTTTTTTAAATATGTTTCAATTTGATAACTGCTTACAAGTAATAATCCAAACCCAAGAAGAATAATATTTCTGAATTTTAACTTTCCTTCTCTATTAAAAAAATATATAAGTATAGTAAAGATTATAAAAGAGATAAAAATGCCTTTAGTAGTTAAAAGCAATGATAAACAAGCCATTAAAAAATAAAACAATAAAATATTATTCCTTTTTTGTGTTGTTGCTATATTGATTAAAGCAATTATAGTTGTAATACCAAAAATACTAGGATTATCATAGACAAAAGTGAAGGCTTTAATACCATACCTTTGTCCTTCTGTCATACCAATATTTAGAAATTGAGAAACGAATGCGAGGAAAAACACTACAATAATCCATATTTTGGAAAGACTAGTCAATAAATAAACAACGCCATATTTATTGAAACTATTTACCAAATATCTTATAGTAAAAAATGCTACAAAAGGTTTGTAAATGGCAAAAGCATCTAAAACTATAGCATTCCAATTGTTTATTATACCACTTTTCATATTTGAAATAAAACCTATGATATACGATATAAATAGTAAAATAATAAATGTTTTGTCAATTCTACTTAGTTGAGGCCTCTTTATCAAAAACAACAAAAGACATATAGCAACAAATGCTTCGTCATAAAAAGATATATCAAAAAAAGATGCTATCGGGAACATGACTAAAGCGCAGGTTAAAAAACGATTCAAACTCGACTCTAACAATCTTAATTTTAGCACAATACTAAATTTTAAAGGTTTTTCTTAAAAAACTAATAACCAACATGCTCTCTTCTTTATTTAAGAATAATTTAAACGAAGAATAGGTGACAACTATTAAGAACAGAATAGATGTATATAACAGCCTGTTTAACTCAGATGAAAGTTGAAAATAAACGATAGTAGAAATGGCTCCCGAAATAACCGCGATTGCTATACATTTAAACAACACTTGGTTAAGGAAAAAATTAACACTAAACCTCTGCATCTTTGAAAAATAATATAATCTCACAGAACTACATAATAGCGCGACAAAGAATTTAACAACCATTACGAAATAAACTTCGGCACCCCATCTTAAAGCCAAATACGATAACACTATATTAGACAGCATTACACTACTATAAACCAATTGGTATTTTCTAATATTGCCCGACGCTTGAATTGTTATCCACAGCGGAGTTGATATACACTCTAGTAAATATGTTAGCAATATCAGACGACAGAAAATCACAGAATATTCTGGTACATTATTTAACCATATTTTTAAAACAAAAGGCATATTCAATATCAATGGAAAGGCTAACAGCCAACATAAAAGAAAGGAGAATTTAGCCGATTGGATTATCAATTTATCTAAATCATCATCCAGATTTGAGGAGTATAACCTCATAATTCGGGGAATGTATGCTAATTGGAAATTATATATAAATTTATTAACCGCTCCGCTAGCCTGATTTGCAATACCCAATGCTGCATTGACCAAAACCCCAAAGAAAACGTTCACCACAACATTGACTCCTTGGGTAGATAGCAAAGTGGCTCCACCACCTAACATATTCCACCCTCCAAAGAAAAAGATCGAGCGAAATAAATCTCTGTCATACGAAATATTATAAAACTTCACTTTCCAGTTTTTATAACAAAATGTATAGAAACAGAAATTTATCATTAGCGAGGTTATACAAAGCAAAATTGAATATAAAATAAGTTTATCATCGAATCTTACAAACTTAAGAAAGAAGATAATCATTAAAGACAAGAACGCTTCTACTAAGCTAACAATAGCATAAAATTTCATCCTCTCATAAGCCAAGATTAATGAATCAAATGGTAATCTTAAAATTTTTATAAAAGTATCTAAAATCACAAATTGAAATACAATGAAAGCACTCGATAACCTATCTTCAGGTATATTTAACACATAGTTTAAAAAATAATTACCAAAAAATTCTGCTAGAATAAATAACAGCAGTCCTACAAGCAAATAAATTAAATTGCTATTATAGATTATTCTGTTAATTTTCTCATAGTTATTACTAGAAATCTCAGCTGAAATAAAACGCTGAATTGAAGTAGCCATAGCATTTTGAATAAAAGAAAATAATACTATAAAACTTGCTACTAGATTCCATATACCAAAATCTTGGACTCCTAAAGTAGCCAAAATCACTCTGGAAGTATATAAAGTGACTATCATAAGGATAACCATCCTAATATACAAAAATAAAGTACCTTTTGCTACAGAACTATTGTTGTTTTCCTTACTGCCTATCATAACTATTAAATATCTTATTTATTGCTAAAAGACTTTATATAATTATATTCAGACAAATTACTGTTATTATATCCTATAAATTGTATATTATTCATTTTTGATGCATCTAAATCATTAATTGAATCCCCAATTAGTACCACCTCATTATAATTATAATTATAAGCTTTTAATAACTTTGAAACCAGTTCAACTTTAGCGGTAGGGGATCCATTTATAGTCTGAAAATATTTTGATAATCCTAATTCCTTACAAATTATATTTAGTTCTGTTCCATCGGAGCCAGAAACTATATGAAAAGAAAAATTTCTATAGTTTTCCTTTATAAAAGACACACTATCTTCTATTAAAAGCTTTTCATCAATCAATAATCCTAACATAATCGCAGAAAATTCCCTTGCTAATTCCGATATCTTAGATTCAGACACAGATTCTTTTCGGATCTCTTCGAAAAAATACCTAAATTTTACATATCGCGAAAGACCTCCATTTAGATTATGAAATTCCAACAACTGATCAACTTGATCCTTGGGAAAATCAACTAGTGTTCTTGCAAATCCCAAAGAACGGGTAGGCATTGAATCCATGATTACGCCATCAAAATCCCAAAGGATCACTTTATATTTACTTAGTATATCCATACATTAATTCTGCAATTTTAAAATCCTCTTCCCAATCAACATCAAAAGATTCAATTTTATCCATTTCAAGAAGATATGGCTTACTACCTAACCTATTTTTGTCTCGAACATAAATATCTTTACTCGCTATAAACATTACATGATTTATCTCATACAATACTTCTAAGTCCTGAGTCCGCGGCCATGCAAGGGTACTCGCATTATTAACAACTTCACCCCTATTATTTAATAAAAAATTTTGAAATTTCTGCACACTCACTAAAGAGTCGAATCCTTGGGATAAACCATTTAGATAAGAATTTATTCCTCTATCATAGATAGTAGCATCTGCAAAAGGAGTGGTAACATGCCCCCAAACTATATGCTCACCAGATACGACATTCGGAACATAAGCAATAAGATCACTCAAATTAGTACTGTCCAAACATAGATGATCAGGTCTATGATCAATCACTAACTTTCCGAAATCATCTTTAATACTTTCGGCAATTTCTATACAACTTTCATCATTTGTAGACAACACAACTTCCTCTACCATTTTCATGGTCAAAAGTTGACGAAGCTTATGCAGCAATAAACCACCATCTTTACCGGCAAAAGGCCTGGTATTTTTATTTATTACCCGTTGGCTTCCTTTCCGAGTAGGTAGAAAAAAACTAACTTTATTTGTCATAAATCAAACTATAGACTGATTTAACCGGAATTTCATAACGTGTAGGCGTGATAGCTATTACATGGCTTTTATTAAAATCGGCAAAACGATTAAACAAAAATTCATTCTCAGATGTTAATTGCCTCTCCTTTTCAGTAATGGGGAAGTCATTATAGCCATCATAACCTACGAGATAAATTTCATCAGCGCCTAACTCGTGAGTGATTTGCAATGCTAAAGCAGTATGAGAATCCTGATACTTATCTGTAAAGACTACTTTTTCTAATTCAAAACTGTTACTTTTCACACAAGAAGGTATATAGGTTCCCATTTTTCTCGGAAACGGAGGCAGAACTGTTTGTCCTTTGAAACTGTCTAAATCATTGAATACTTTCTCCATCCGATGGCCTTCATTACCTACTAGACAGAATATCTGTCTATTCTTAAGTCCTTGATATGAAAATGCATTTTTGGAACTTGCATATACAATAGTTAAATCAGGATCTGCTGAAATAAACTCCTTTACAGCATCAACATGCTCACAAGCACTTTTACCGCCCCCAATAATAACTACACGATTCGTAGATAGGCTAGGTTTAAAAACTGGCAATTGTTCATTATCCTTTACATTTTGTTTTTGATTTTGAAGGGCTTGAATAATACTATTAAATGAATAAAACCGTGTAGTGACCCAGTCCATCACATCTTTTTGTGGCAAGGAATTAGCACCTGAAATCATGTACGGCAAATTTGTGCCCCATTCATATTTCTGATGTAGACCGGAGAAAGTATTAACAAGGTCTCCCAAAGAGTTAAAATCAACGTCAAAGTTAAATCTGTTATTGAAAGCTGTCAACAACAGCTCTGTCTTCAGATTTCCCGCACCTCTACCCATTCCAGTCACCGTTGAATCCACTATCTCTACGCCGTGATCAATAGCGGTAAGAGTATTGATCAAAGCCAGCTCTAGATTATTATGACCATGGAAACCCAACTTAACATTTAAGTGCGATTTTACCAAAGCAATAGTATCGATAACATCTTGGGGAAATACACCTCCATAAGAATCAACCATATAAAAATAATCGGCTACTCCAGAAACCTTAGAAAGATTACTCTGGAAGTCCAAATAACTTTTCCATTTGGACATGTACATTACATTGAAACCGACTTCGAATCCATAGACTTTTATGCCTTCTGCAAGCTTAATTGCTCTCAAGAGATTTTGAGGGTCAAGTGCAATTCGAATCATGGATACGATCCCTTGCAAAGGTTGCAATAACTCCTTTAAATCTTCTAATCTAGTATCTTTCTCGTTTAGAATAATCACAAGTTTCTTTTGAGACAACGATTTAATCTTTTCGAGTTCATAAATCGGCAAATAAAAATATCTACCCAAATAGCCTTTTATAGGTGTACTTCTATAACCTACCTCCAAATATTCTATTGGTAAATTATTCGTATATTTTATATAATTATCGACAACCTCATCACTAAAATCCCAATTGGTATAGTAACCACCATCACGTAACGTACAATCTAATATCTTGATCATAATAAGATAATTTTAATAAAGAACAATAAAACCAATTTTATATTTCACGTCTATCTTTTTCTCCAAAACATCCACCATTTCCTCCCTTTGGTTGACTGACCGTAGTCTCCATAGCCATAACCGTAACCATAGCCATAGCCATAACCGTAATTATTGTAATACCCACCCTTGGCCTTAATATCATTGACAATCAACTGGATAGGCTTAATCTTATGGCTAGCAACCAAATCATTCGGAATACGCAGCTGCTCTTTGAGGGTAAATCCCTGGCGCACTAGATACAGACAGCAGTCGGCATAGCGCGACAGCAACTGAGCATCGGTCACCATCCCCACAGGCGGCGCATCCATCAATATATAATCGTAGCGCTTGGCCAATTCGTCCATCAGCTCCTGTGTGCGTGGATGAACCAGCAGCTCCGCAGGATTGGGCGGTATAGCACCCGCCTGAATCAAATGTACATTTTCATGGGCCCCCGAAGCCATAATGATTTCATCCAGCCGCATATCGGGCCGTACAATATAGTGGGAAAATCCTTTGCCCGCCGGAAGCCCTAGCTTGGAGGTAATGGATGGTTTCCGCAAATCCAGCTCCATCAACAGAACCTTTTTGTCCAATAAAGCCAAAGTAACGGCAAGATTTAAAGCCACATACGACTTACCCTCACCTGACATCGATGAAGTAAAAAGAATACGCTTTCCGCCGTTGAGGGCAAACTCCAGATTGGTCCGCATCGCCCTAAACTGCTCGGCTATAGGTGAACGCGAGGTTTTGGTAACAACGACCTGTTCCGTATCATCGGAATGGGCAATCATGCCTAGGATAGGAAGCTTATTAACAGCTTCAATATCGTCCATCCCCTGTATACGCAGGTTAAATAGACCCTTCAGGTAGATCACAGCCAATGGAATGGCCAAGCCAAACAGCAAACCTAAGATATAGATCATCTTTCCCTTGGGTGAAAAAGGCTTCTTTTCAGCCTTTGGCGAATCGATCACCTTGGAATTGGACACATTGGCGGTCCGGCCGATGGCGGTCTCTTCCCATTTTTCCTGCAAAAAGATATACTGTGCCTGTTTGATCTGCTGCAAACGCGATAGATCTATATAGCCCCGCTCAATCGTGGGTACCTGATGGATCTGCGAGGTCACCTGATTGGCCAGCGCCTGCTGGCTTTGTTTGGCCAGTGCCAGCTGCTTACGCGTGGAAGCCACATTGGCTATCATGTCTTGCCGCACACCGGCAATCTGGGTTGTAATATTCTGTACAAGTGGATTATCCTCGGTATTGGCCAGAAGCAGGCGTTCACGCTGCAAGACCAGCTCATTGTAGCGCTGAATTAGGGCATTGAACCCAATGTCCTGCGGAATAACGGCCGAAGGCACTACCCGCGGATGCTTCGTATCGTTGAGATAACCTGCCACAGCATCCAAAGCGGCCAGCTGGGTTTCAACTTCCGCAAGCTTAACGGTAAAATCTGCCGAACTGGCAATCAATACCTTGCCCTGCTCGGATATATCGGCCAGCTGATTTCTCTTTTTGTAACCCGAAATCCGGTCTTCTACACCGGCCAGTTCATCGGTGATCTTCGACAGCCGGGCATTGATAAAGGACAGTGTCGAATCGGCAATGACATTTTTATCGTGCAGATTCAGCTCCACATATTTTTGGATTAGCGTGGTCAGCAGCTGCTCTCCATACTTGGGCAAGGTACTTTCAAGTGTCAGATCAATGGTGGATACATTTTTATTGGTCACCTCTACCAGAAGGGCTTTGCCCAGATCGTCCACCACATCCCGGACAGGACTCAGCACAAAGCCATAATCATCCTCCCTGGACTGGTCAAAAGCCGGGTTGGCAACAGCCTTGAGCTTGCATTGCGGCGCCAGGCTAAAGGTTTGTCCCATACGCACACGAAAGCTGGTATCGGAATTGCTCAGTTCAAGTTCATTGGCATTCAGCGGGTGGATCTTGAAACTATAAGGCTCACTAACCGAATCTACTTCGCTCAGCAGCTCCAAAATATAGGGAGCGTTGCCCACAGGCACATTATGTACCCTGCCGGCCTTGAAGTAACGGAGGTAGGCCTTTTCGGCCAGCACCATCTCACGCATCAGATCTGCCGTTTTTAAGACTTCCACTTCATTATCAACGGAGTTCTTGGTGCCCATCAGGCTGGATAGATCGCCCAGTGCAGAAGAGGAAAGCATGCCACCTCCCTTTTTATCGTCGGACACCAATAGCTTGGCATGGACCTTATAATTGGGAATGCTATAGCGCAGATAAAAGAAAGCAGAAAATAGGCCCAAAAAACCGCAAAGGGCAAACCAGTACCAATTGGCCATTATGCGTCCAAAAAAACGCAACAGGTCTTTGTTATCGGACTTTTCAGTCTCAAAATCAAACTCCTCTTCCCAGTCTATATTTTTTTTACTCATACTATTCAATATTTTTATGGAGATGCCCTGTGCAGCTGTCGACTAATGACAATGAACACGGGCACCTTGCTAAAAAGGCTATTTAACCTGCAAAGATTACCAACGTGAGATTGCAACAATCAGCACCGACAACAACGAACCGATAATGGCAAAAGTCTGGGTACGTGCCGCATTGTTGGCCGCTGCTTTGGCCTTGCCCGGCTCCACATACAGCACGTCATTCTGCCGCAGATAGAAATAGGGTGATCTGAAGACTTCGCTGTCATTCAGATTGAGCCGCACCAGCTCCTTTTGTCCCTGTTGATCCCTTACCAGCAATACATTTTCACGCTTTCCATAGATCGTCAGGTCGCCGGCCAGCCCAAGTGCATCCAGCACGGTCACCTTTTCATTGGGGACCGTATAAGTCGCTGGCCGAGTCACCTCGCCCAATACCGTGATCTTAAAATTGGCAAAACGGACCTGAACCGTGGGGTTTTTATAATATTGCGAGGCAAGCTCCGTGATCTTGTCCCGGACCTGATAGGTCGTAAGCCCGCCGACTTTGATCTTGCCCAATAAAGTCATCTGAATAAACCCATCTTTGTCGACCAAAAAACCGCTGATCACCTGATTGCCAACCATGGCAGCCGAGCTGGCACCAATGGCCTGAATGACTTCGGCTTGATTGGCCACAGAACTAGTCGTGGGATCCAACGTCTGTACGGTGACACTGAGGATATCATCGGGATGGATGGTAGGCTCGGTAAAGGCCGCAGCTTCTTTCAATACCCGGAGAGAATCTGCCTGCAGATCGTTGAAATAAACGATTTTCTTGACCGAGCAACTGCTCAGTGTCAATAGCATCAGCAAGAAATACAGCCATACGCGATGGTGCCCTGCTTGCTTTTTGTAGTGTGTTTTCATTGTGATATACTTGTAAATTGTAGTTTTTTTTATTTTATATGGTCCGGCTAACCCGATGTCCATGATGGATCAAAAAGATTAGGGTTCAGTAATTCGCATCGTTTAAAATAATTTTTGAGATCTTCACGTTGCAGCCCATGCTCCAGGGCTTTCACATGACGCTCATGATGGGCATCTGTACCGACAAGGTCAACAAGACCTGCGCCAGCAAGATACTTGGCGACACGCTTTTCATGCGTGCCGTAATAACCGATAATGGACAGCAAATTCACCTGCAATAAACAGCCGATCTCCCTTAGCCGGCTTATCTTCTGCATATCGGTATGATAAAAAATATAGCGTTCGGGATGTGCCAGTATCGGGTAATATCCCGCTATCAACAGATCAAAAATCAATTTTTCGATCTGCTTATTTTCCTGAATGTATGACATCTCAATCAGGATATGGTTATTCGGAAGGACAAGAAATTGAGGATCGGGCTGACGCAGAAGCTGCTCAAAATTAGAATCGAGCATATATTCGGCCGCGTAGCCACCTAATTTTTTATCAAAACCCTTGCCCTTGACTTGGTCAAATGATGCCCCGATACGCTCTCGCGTATTCGGGTACATCTCTTGAAAAATATGTGGTGTAAAATAAAAGTGTTGCAATTTCAAATCGACTAGACGGCCCAATAGGTCCATGCTCTCAGCCTCGTCCGTACAACCATCGTCAATACCCGGCAAGAGATGCGAATGCATATCCGTATCCATCCAGCTTAAATCGTAATTCCGCTTTTTTCGGTTAAAAATTGTTAACATCTCTTTGGCAGATAATAATTGATAGTGTTTCGTCTATAAAGGAATATCCGGCCAGCTCGCCCGGCCGGAATATCCCAAATCTACAATCACAAGTTTTTACACTTGAGTTCTTAAATGCTTTTATAATTTGCCGCACTCTTCGGTCAGGATAGCCAGATTGGTCGCTCCTGCTTTGGTTCCGATAATGTCACCCGGCTGTATGCCTACTGTGGCTGTATTGTCTACTGCAATAGTTTTCGCGTTGACTTCTTTCACACGTTGGCCCCAGATCGCTTTGAAATCATATTTGGTACCGTCTGTTTTTAAAAGTGTCGTACGCAAGAATCCATTGTCCACTGTACCTAGGAACTGATACGTTCCTGTGCCGCTTACCCGGTAGAATAACTGGAATGTTGGCAACAGGGTAATGGTCGTTGTTTTGTCCGGACAACGTACATACAGCTGCAGCGTCGACGTAGTTCCCGTAGCATCTCCCGGATTTGGCAATGTCATCGCTGTCACCTGACCACAGGCTGCCAATGGACTTTGCTCCAATATATTACCGGCACTGTTGCGCACCACAATACTTGTACCGCTTGACGGCACATCAACCAAACTGATACTTGGATTATTCTTATTGATCGAATATTCACCTGTGGCAATCACTTTGCCGCCCCAGATGGCTTCTACAATAATCGGATAGGTCGACCCATTCGTCATCCAGTCGCCCGAGAACGTGATAACGCGTGCCGAAGGACAGGCCTCACCAAATTCACCAGCCATATAGAATGACAAGTGCTGAACCTGAAAACTTACTTTAAATCCGGCAGCAGCCGAGCCTGTAACTGTACTGTTTTGTTCGTAACGCCAGATGCCATCGGTGCTATTGGAAAAGATCTGAAATACCTGCCCCGCTGCAATGGATGCACCGGATATCGGGCTCACATAACCTGCGTCAACAGGCATACTCACCGTAAGTGGCTGACTGAATTGTTTCACCGCTATACCATTCACCAACATGCTGATTTCAGCAACGGCTGCCGGGCTGAACGTACCTGCAACGGTACTGCCGTTGGCCAATACGACTTTGTCGCTTTTGACATCCCCGCCCGGGAGTAATTCGACAGCATCCTTATTGTCGGCATCGATGCTGGTCAAAATAATCTGAACAGTGCTGCCGCCTGTAATGACGTTGCCATTGGCATCTTTAAACTGGGTACCGGTCGGAATCGTCACTTCCATATTGCCGCCGCCTACAGCGGAGGGTACGGTAACTGTCGTTGCGGCTGTTGTGGACCCATTGGAACTGAGGTCAACATTGGCGACCGTTTCCTTCGCACCGTCCGGAACAACTGTCGGTTTTGTCAGCACGATCGTCTGTATACCACTCGATGCATCTGTGATGGCAACAGGTACTTCCTGTGTCGTGTAGCCCGAAGCTGCAAGCTGCACCCGAAAACGGATCGGATTTGCAGCACTGGCCGTCCGCTTAGGATCAAGACCAAAAGTGATCAGGTTATCTGTCAGCTTAAAATCTTTATAGCCATTCATGTTGTAAATGTCCTGAGTGTCTCCAGAACTCAGTGTGACTGTCACCCCGCTGATTGTCTTACCATCAATATCTACCACCTTCAGGGTAGCATAATTTTGAATAACTTCTGTACTTACCTGCAGGTTGAAATCCTTCAACGGACTCTCACAGGAAGATACCCCGCCCAACAATGAGAAAGCTAAGGCACTATATATCGCGATTTTTTTGATTTTCATAATGACTCTGTTTTATATATTTACCTATTTAAACCGATAACTGATGCCTGCTTCGATACGGGGCAAATAGCGGTAGTTCTTGATGTTATTCTCGATGGTGGCGGCATTATTGACATTTTCTTCCAATAGACCTGTTGCTTCCATCGTCACAGAAGGCTTAGAAAGGTAATAGCAGCCCAAGTCCACATGCATTGAAAAGCGGCTGTCGATCAGGATATTGCTCCAGCCGATACCCGCATAGGGATTAACGGTTTTCTTCCAGGCCACATTGGTCTTTATCGTACCGACCATTTCTGGATCAACGGCAATATCACCATAACGGTAGGGATCCGCCAAACGGGTGGTCAGGGTTCCATCGAGCTTAAAGAAATAGGCGCCGCCCACCTGCACGTTGAAACTGCGGAAAAAGCCCCGATTATTCACGAAGGGTGTCCAACCGAAAATAGCAGAGGCATTGGATGATTTGGCCTTGGCCTCACTCCGTGTCGCACGGTTACTATACGTACCCTCAATGTTTGTGCTGAACGGCATATAGCTTACACCGAGGCGCATGCCAAACTGTTGGCCCAGCGGATAATAAAATTGAGCCCCAAAACCTGTGGACCCAAAATGCACCCCAAGCCCCAAGGGGTAGCCGAAAGAGTAGGCTGTCTCGGGTATGCTATCCCGCTCATCACTATTAGCCCGCGATACTGAGATATTGAACAGCATAAACATGCCGAGCAATAGGACGGTTAATCTGGTAACTTTTTTGTTCATAATCTGTCAGTTTTAATATTAACGTTAATAAGCATTTTTCTCTCCTTGCAGCATGTTCAAAACGGTCATGCACACAATTTTAAAGTCGAGCATGGCCGACCAGTTATTCATATAATCCAGGTCATATTCTACCCGTTTGGCCATTGCTCCAGGATCCTTAGTCTCCCCGCGGCAGCCATTGACCTGTGCCCAGCCCGTAATTCCGGGCTTTACAAACTGACGCACCATATAATGCTGGATCAGCTGGCTATAATGTTCGGTATGAGCAAGCATATGCGGACGTGGACCGACCACACTCATCTGCCCCAGAAACACATTGATAAACTGCGGAAATTCGTCCAGATTTGTCTTTCTTAGAAACTGACCTATTGCCGTAATACGCTTATCGCCTTTGACGGCTTGCTTTGCATTGGACTCCGTATTGACAACCATACTCCGAAACTTATAGCAATCAAAAGTCTGATTATTACGTCCGGAACGCGGCTGCTTGAAAAAAATCGGACCTGGACTCTGGATCTTGATAATCAAACCGATAATAGGAATCAACCAGGATAAAATGAATACGATCACGAAAGTAGAAATGACAAGATCAACAATGCGCTTCTTGATGCGGTTTTCCATCGTCGAAAGCGATTCGTCATGCGAGCGAAGCACGGGCAATTCCACCGTCAGCACGCCATCTTTGCTGGAATACGGCATCATTTCAGCCGGAGCAGTCACAAAATTGAGATGCACACATTTGCTGTCAGCTGCCATGATCAATTCTCTGCTGCAGCTCGAAATATCGGGGGAATTGACGACAAACACATCAAAGATCCCCAAACTGGCGACCTCCTCAAAATAACGTCTGAACCTAGTCAAAGTATCATCTTTGCTCGGCAAACCAGGATCGTCGCGGTAAGCGATTGTGTTGACATGATAAAATGGATGCTCCTTGGCAAGGATCCCTGCCACACCAGCCATGTAATCGTTGTGGCCGATCAAGGCTACTTGCTTGCTCCAACCTAAGCGCCGCGGCAATACCGTATAGACATAGGTCAACACAAAACGGGACAGAGCAAGGTAGATAAACATACCTGCTGCCACCACGACAAAGAAAACCCAAACTCCCTTAAGATGATGGCCGATCAGGATACAGCCCGCAAAAATTGCAACCAGCAACAGTGCCGTACGCAACGTGATACGGAATACATTCTCAAGCCGCTCGATGGTCGCATCAGCATAAAGCCGCATATAGAGCGACGAAATGATAGCAACAAGATTAAAAGTCGTCCACAATGAGTAAAAACTAGCCGGCACTTCCTGCCCCACATCCATCCAACCATTGTTGGCTACGACAGAGTAGGCAAGCACAAATAGGATATTCAAAGACACTGCATCTGTCAAAGCGAGCAGCATTTTTAAATAAGCTAAAACGCGATTTTGAACATACTTATGCATAATAATCTTTATTAGTTAAATATTCAAATAGTTAATAAAAAATTAAAAAACCTAATTTTAAACATTTTTCCTAACAAGAAACATAAGCGGCGCAAAGTACCCGTACAGGTAAATACCTATAATTGAGAAAACTATAGCTCAAATTGGCTTCCCCATGAAGCCAAAGAGCAATAAATTCACTTTTTCTATGTCAGTTCTATCTGTTTATGATCAGATCTCAATAATTGTTTTTTTAAATAATAAGGCTTCTCTTCAGAATTTAGTTGACTGGATTTTTCCGCACAAATTGCATCATCCGCTTGGATAATCATGCAGTCAAATACTCTCGTGTTTTAATAATTGTAGATTGTAGTATGACAAATATAGACAACAAAATTTAATAATCTTTATCTTTTTTAATGTTTTTATCAAAATTTCACAATTACTTCGCAATTCCTTTAAAAATTGAGCTTATTTAGACCGTAATTTGCACGAGAAAATGCACTTATTTCCTCGAAATCAGGAAGAAAACCTTTAAAATTTACGGAGAATAAAAAAATTAGGAAATTGTCACAAAATTATGACCAGGAGAATCTGCCAAATTAAAAAAACTTCTTCAACTTGGAAACTTGGGTCAAAAGGGGGAAGCCGGTCGTAGATTGGACCAGCTAAGGATTTCGATGGGTGAAATAGACAGCGCTAGTTATCTAAGGTCTGAAAGATAGAATTCTGTGATCTATATTCTGGCACAATCGCTTTGATCATCCTGACCAATTCCATTTTATCGGCGGAAGGATTGGCATTCTTCACAAATTCGCAAAGCTGCGCTACCCTAGCCTTCTGAAATGGCAGATCGGTACTATTGACCTTAGCGATCATAATTTTTTTATGGTATGTTTTTTCTGTATTTTCTCCGTTTGCAAGCAGCTCCTCAAAAATTTTCTCCCCAGGCCGTAACCCGACAATTTTGATATCAATATCCTCGGGATATTGATATCCCTTGAGCCGAATCATCTGCTTGGCAAGATCCATTATCTTGACAGGCTGTCCCATATCAAAGACAAATATTTCACCGCCCTTGCCCATTACTCCTGCTTCCTGGACCAGTTGGCAGGCTTCGGGTATAGTCATAAAATAACGAGTAATGTTGGCGTCCGTAATCGTCAAAGGACCGCCGTAGAGCATCTGCTTTTCAAATAGGGGTATGACTGAGCCATTCGACCCCAGCACATTCCCAAATCGGGTAATGATAAAATTGGTCCTGGAGCTCGCATTGACGGTCGATACGGCAATTTCGGCGACACGCTTTGTCGCCCCCATCACGTTGGTCGGATTGACGGCTTTGTCTGTGGAGACCATTACAAATTTGATGACCTGGTATTTATCGGCCAGTTGGGCCAGCGAATAAGATCCGCACACATTGGTCAGAACCGATTCGTAGGGATTGGCTTCCATCAACGGAACATGTTTGTAGGCTGCTGCGTGAAAGACATAGGTCGGCAAAAAGGCCTGAAAAACAGCATCCATAAAAGACTCGTTGCGGATATCACCGACAACAAAGCTAAAGGATTCAAAATTGGGGCTTGACCGCAGTTCCTGCTGAATCTCATATAACGCCGACTCGGCCTGATCCAATACGATCAGCTTTTTGACGCTGGTACGCGCTAGCTGGCGGACCAGCTCACTTCCAATAGAGCCTGCCCCACCAGTGACCAAAACAACCTGCCCATTCATTTCATCAGCAATAGCTGGATTGTCCATATCGATCGTTTTACGCCCGAGCAGATCTTCTACACGCAAACTCCTGATCTGACGCGTGGCAACTTCACCGGCAAGCAAACGTGCTGTATCTGGGATAATTTTTACAATTAGAGGGATTGGTTCGGCCAATTTAAATACGCGCTGCAACCTACTTGGTGTATGGTCGTCGACAGCAATAATCAATTCGTGTGCATTCCCATGCCGCTTTACAAATTCTTTATCCAAGTTTTGGATATCGTGAACTTTAAATCCCTGAATACGCTTGCCGATACGGCTGGGCTTGTCGTCCATAATAGCGACAATACGGTATTTATTGCGGGATGTGGTGTGAATAAAGTGAAAGGTTGTATTGCCCATTGTACCCGCTCCAAAAAGAATAACCGGAATACGGTTGTCCTTTTGGTTCCAGACAAGTTCGTGATAGATAGCCCGGTACAGCACGCGGGTAAATGTCAGTACAAATCCTGAAATCAAAGCATGAAATAGCAGCTGTGTATCTGAAAAAGGAAGCATACCTGAGAGGAAAGAGCCCAGTGGAGCAACAAACTCGATGACTTTGCTCAACATTTCGGCCACAATAAATGCGACGACAACCGCAAAAACAAGCTGCTGAAGATCCCGGATACCTGTCTTGTGCATCACTGCCCTAAATGTGCCCAACAATAGAAAACAGGCGAAATATACTGCTGAGATAACGACTGCCTGCATGCACAATTTATCAAAATCAACAGTACCCCGATGTTTGAAGATCAAGAAATAACTGATACCAAAACCCAGTACAACAATCAGCATGTCCAACAAAAGGATCATCCAGCGGGGTTTATCAAAAAGCATCCCTTCTCTCCAGAAATTAATCATTTAAATACGCAAGTTAATTATGTTATAAAAGGCATATAATATCCGCTCTACAGGATAGAATATGAAACGAGGAAATCCCTTTCTATTTCCGGATCCATATACTCAAATAATATGCCGAATTTCGGAATACATATAACAAAAAGGCTTAGTCCGCAAGTTGCAGCCTAAGTCTTTTTGTTATATAGATCGCTCGATCCTATCTATACAAATACCGATTTCACTTTCGAAGCGATACGATCACGGTCTTGATCTGTCAGGCTCGAACCGGAAGGCAAACAAAGACCATTTTCAAACAGTTCTTCGGCAACTTTTCCGCCATAATAGGGTGCCTGCGCAAATATTGGCTGCAAATGCATTGGTTTCCATAATGGTCTTGACTCAATATTGTCTTCCAAAAATGCCAATCTAAGGTCTTCTCTAGTTAGTTTAGCCTTCAGAGGATCTATTGTAATGGCCGAAAGCCAATGATTGGAATAATAATCAGAATTAGGTTCAGAAAATACAGTAACCCCCTCAATATCCTTAAAAAGATCGATGTAAAAATTGTGCATTTGTCGACGAGCAGCTACACGGTCGACCAAAATTTCCATCTGACCCCGACCAATACCGGCCACTATGTTGCTCATTCGATAATTGTACCCTATATGTGAATGCTCATAATGCGGAGCATTGTCGCGCGCCTGCGTTGAAAGGAAAACCGCCTTGTCCTTGTCTTCCTGATGATGACACACCAGCGCTCCCCCACCGGAGGTAGTGATGATTTTATTACCATTAAATGATAATACACCAAACTTGCCGAAAGTTCCTGCAGCCTGACCTTTAAAAGTCGACCCTAGAGCCTCCGCAGCATCTTCGATAACAGGGATATGATATTTTTCGGAAATTGCCTTCACTTCTTCCACTTTATAGGGCATACCATACAAGTGGACAGCGATAATTGCCTTTGGAGTTTTTCCCTTAGAGATCCGATCCTGGATAGCCAGTTCAAGTGCTTTTGGACAGATATTCCATGTTTCGGGTTCCGAATCCACAAAAACAGGAGTGGCTCCACAATAGGCAATCGGATTAGCAGAAGCTGAAAAAGTCATGGATTGACAAATGACTTCGTCTCCATGGCCCACACCGCATTGGATCAATGCAAGATGCAATGCGGCTGTTCCAGCGGATAGTGCAGCGACTTTAACATCTGCATGTAAGAACTGCTCTAGATCTTCTTCAAATCCATTAACATTCGGACCTAGAGGTGCGACCCAATTCTGATCGAATGCTTCGTGAATGTATTTTAATTCACTTCCGCCCATGTGTGGCGAAGAAAGCCATATTTTATCTGACATAATATCTATTTTTAAATTCAAATTATTCAACAATTTTTATAATCTCCTCTAATCCAGAAACTTTGTGCATAGGCAGAAAAGATAAGTCCTTTTCAAAATCCTGCTTATGAATATTAAATCCTTTGTCTAACAAGCATATAGTCTTCCAAGCCAATAAATTTGGTGTCACAAAATCTTTAGATACATTGTCTGCGATATAATAATAGGATTCAACGCTGGGATCCTTAAATATTTCAAAATTGTTTCGATTTGGCTTTGTTGTTCCAAACTCTTCGGAAACAATAATTTTGTCAAAATAATCAGCTATACCCAAAGCTGCTATTTTATTCCTTTGCGTAACAGACCTTCCATCTGTAATTAAACCTAGTTTATAACCTTTATTTTTACAGAAATCTAAAAGTTCTTTCCCTCCTTCTATCAACTGAATAGTAGGTTTATGATTTCTATATATACCTAATAATTCTTCCTTTGTTACGCGATCATAACTTTGTGTCAATTTTTCAAAAACATTAAAACCATGAATATACCAATCATACATTTTGTTGGCAAGTTCAGTACAATGCTGATGATCTAAGCGTTCAGCAATTTCTATATAGGCTGATCTTAAAAAGTCCACCTCATATGCCAACGTATCATCCAAATCAAATATAATGTACTTACTTTTCATAGTGATGGACTAAAACTTCATCATCGTATCTCAACATCAGCAGATTTTCCTCCCAGTCCTCAACATAATCAAGCTCGCGGTCTAATATATATTCCTCGATTAGAAATTTTGGATAATTTGCACCTGCCAAATAGCTCAAAGGATATCCTCCCCCAAATCTCGGGTTGATCTCAATACCAATGATCCTTTTCGTTTCGCGGTTAAAAAAGAATTGCATCGTCAAACAGCCAACTGCGCCTTCTATATGCGAAAGCCTACTTTTCAAATAATTTACGATTTCATTTTTATGCGTAACGCCCTTATTGATCTCTCCGGCCCGAACAAATATTCTTTTACGTGGAACAATGCATTTTACATCACCCGATCTATCATAATAGGTATCTACTGTATATTCATCATGTTTTGCATGATCGATATACTCCATAAACATCAACTTTTCATTTTGAAAATGATATTCAGTTAGTTCCGACTCATTTTCAATTAAAAAAGTATCCTTACTAAGAGACCCATCATATGGTTTTATAAATAGTGGGAATGATAAATTTTCTTTATCTAAATTTTTTGGAATTTCTATATTATGCTTTTCAAAAAAAACATTTATAATCCGCTTGTCTCGGCAAGCTTGAACAAATTCCAAATCAGATACGACGGGAATGATTCCTTGGCTGAGAAATAGATCTTTATGCTCGGCTAGAATGAGCAATTCTGTATCGATGGTTGGAATGATTAATTTGACATTAAGCTCCTTACATATCAGCAAAAGTTCTGAAATATAATTTGGATCGGTCACCCTTTTTACCGTCCGATAACCATCCGAAACATGGCAGGCCGGCGCCAAAATTGGATTAAGATCGACCGTATACACCTTATTATTTTCGTTTAAAGATTTTATCTCCTTTTGAAATGCCTTGACCAGAGAGACACGTTGCCCTGCTGATGTGACTAAAATATTTTGATTCATCTCAATTATTTCCCTTAAAAATTTCCATTGTTGCTTGCCCTTCCTGGGATATGCCTTCTCTTACAAATACTTTTTTTATAGTCAAGAAAAAGATCTTAATATCTAATAAAAAAGACAAATGATCAACATACCAAACATCCAATTCAAATTTCCTGCTCCAGGATATTGCGTTACGACCATTCACTTGCGCCCAGCCTGTGATACCGGGCCGGACCTGATGTCTTCTCTTTTGCTCTTCATTGTACAGTGGAAGATACTGAGGCAATAACGGTCGTGGCCCGATGATGGCCATATCTCCCTTTAGCACATTGATCAATTGTGGTATTTCATCCAATGAAGTTCTGCGAACAAATGCTCCAACTGGAGTTAAACGATCTCCATCAGGCAATAAGTTTCCGTTCTGATCTTTTTTATCATTCATGGTCTTAAACTTGATGATCTTGAAAATCTTTTCATCCAAGCCGGGCCGCGACTGAAAGAAAAATGGCTTCCCCTGATTAGCAAAGTAAAGACAAATCATCACCACAACAAAAACTGGCGCAAGACAAATTAGACCTATTAATGCTATTAAAAAATCGAATAGTCTTTTTAAAAAAAATTTGTACATATCGTTTTACTTGATTTCAATACCTTTCAATAATCGGTCATATTCATCCTTAAGAGCTATCCAGACTAATGACTGCTCATAACGGGATTCAATCATCGAGCGAGAATTATGTCTTAAAAAATTATAATAGTTTCTATCATGCATCATTTTACCCATTGCTTTCAAAATTGAATCACTATCTTCTTTTGGAATAATAATTCCGTTTACATCGTTTTTAATTATCTCATTGCTACCATTGATATCTGTTACAATACATGGTAATTGCATGGCACCAGCCTGTAACACGACGTTGGGAAAACCTTCTCGATAACTGGGCAAGATTAGTACATCTGAAATGGTTAAATATGGTCTAACATCTTTCTGAAAACCTACCGATAATATATTAGGGTTGTTAGCAATTTCAACCACTGTATTTTCAAGTAGAGGATCGAGATGTCCTTCAAAAGATCCGACAAGCAAAAGCTTGCATGCTGCATTATTTAGCGATTTAAATGCACTAACTAGTTCATTAACTCCTTTATCACCAACTAAACGACCAACGAACACGAAAACAAAGTCTCCTTTGTCGATTCCTAACTCGGCTTTTAAACCACATATATTTAATGATTCACACCCCATCTTGGAATAATGCACTAAATCTATGCCATTAACATTTCCGTTTGCAAGAACATGTAAGGGTTTACATGTTATTCTATAAGCTATTAAATCATTCTTGACACCATTTCCTTCCGGATAGACGTTTGTAGCCGCCCAACATAATAATCTATCCATGATGATTAGTATTTTTTTTATAATCCCATTCTTTGTAGGAAAAACCAACCCAGTAAATGTATGCATCCTAATAGGAACTGAAGCTAATTTCCCTGCTAGCATCGATAAAAGACCTGCCTTAGGAGTAATAGAATGTATGATTTGCGGTTTCTCTCTTTTAAAGA
Organism: Sphingobacterium sp. UBA6317; assembly: GCF_002440385.1. Taxonomy (NCBI): domain Bacteria; kingdom Pseudomonadati; phylum Bacteroidota; class Sphingobacteriia; order Sphingobacteriales; family Sphingobacteriaceae; genus Sphingobacterium; species Sphingobacterium sp. UBA6317. The sequence goes on from NZ_DJTD01000002.1 coordinate 30,926, forward strand.
GAAGATAAAGTTTAAATAACGATATCAAGTCCTTTAAAGGACTAATACCTCTCTCCATATTTATTGGAATAACTTTTATACCCTCTCTCAATTGTGTCTCGGTCAGATCATCACCATGCGAGGAAACGCCTATAATTTCAAATTCATGACTTAAGAATTCAAGCTGCCCTTTTAACAGAATATTTAATGACGACGGAACTGTTGACACTCTAATTAGTTTATTCATAAATCGTTGCACAATGACAAGTTTTAATTTATCTTATGATTAATTAAATATAATTGTATCTATTCCTCTCTTTTATTACCTATTACCGCTGGTTACACGATTAACGTTTTTTTAACTATAGCAGTTTTCCGAAAGATTTTAAACATGTTTTCGATAAAGAGAAATTAACTTATTTACCATTGTCTCTAATTTAAAATCTTGAGCACGCTCAAGTCCTGCGCTTTGATAGAACGCATACGATTTCTGATCTCTCAGGCTCAATATTTTCGAACAAAGATCACTTATGTTTCCATTTTCAAATAATAGACCCGCTTTACCCACAACATCGGATAACCCAGGTACGCTCGACGCAACGACTGGCCTGCCGCATGCCATGGCTTCCACGGCCGCTAAACCAAACCCCTCCCAATGTGAACTCATTATCGAAATATCGCTCATTTTTAGCAGTGCGTAAGCATCTGTACGCACCCCCAAAAGCATTATTCTATCTTGTAGGGAAAGCTCACTGATCAATTGCCACAGCTTATCTCGTCTTTTTCCATCACCAACAAGCAATAGTTTATAGTCGTCAGGCAATTGCTTCATAGCTTTAATTACCGTATCTTGGTCTTTCTGCTCCCTGAACCCAGCTATCATAATTAGCAATGTGTCTTTTTCTGAAAATCCAAGTGAACTCCTATCAATAGCTTCTATTTTTTGTATGCCAGTTAAGTCAATTCCATTTTCAATTACATGTAACCGTTTTTCTTCCAAACCTAATTTATCCATCAGCGAAAGTTTAACACTTTCTGTAATACAGATTACTGCCCGATAATTTGCATAAATTACACGCTCAAGTTTGCGAAATAGAGGGTTATCCATACGCGAATTGCCTGTACTATGCTCTGTAAATAGCATAGGTGTCCCACAAAAAGACAATATTTTGGCTAGTGCAGCAAAATATTGTGCTGGGAATAGATGCACATGAACTATATCATATTTTTTTAGATAACGCATCATTTTAAAAATATGGCTCGGCGTGTAAAATGACTGACCTAATACGTAAATGTTACATGCGTGGAAAGCTTCCAATTGTTTGTAAAACGGTGTGATTTTGCCATTCAATAAAACCACATCCACAGTATGTCCTTCATCAGCGAGTAGAGGAACAATATCGACAAGCAGTTTTTCTGCACCACCCGTTTCCAGCCCGCCTATAATTTGCAAAATTCTCATTCCTTTACGTTTAAGTCTCCTATCATTTGATTATTAAGCAATTTACCTTTACCATAATTGAATATAGACAAATTTTTGCCGCCGACCTTGGCCTCAAATTTATTTCTTTCAAACCGGACATCCTTTGTTCGATTATTAATCAACGCATTAGATCCGTATTGAAAATTGTGGTCCACAATTAGATTATTATTTTGAAAGACAAATTTTTCAGTATTAAAATTGCTGGAGGTTATTATGTATATTAATGCCCGATCACCAAAGCTGTTCGCTGCATATGTTTTTATCAGGGTATTTGTTTTTGGAAGATTTTCATTTGTAAACGTATTATTATCAATTATTACTGGAAGATACTCCCCTTTCCCACTTTCTGCAATGATCATGCAAAGATCACTCCCCTTAAATGAATTGTGGGTTATTTTATGCCCTCCATATGTATTTTCGATATGGATTGCTCGATCATACCCCATATTAACGCTGTTAGACTTGACACTAATATTCTGGCACATATATTCTAAAACGATACCGGCGCGTCCAAGCTGCTTGGTAGATCTAACTCTATTAGCGATAATATTATTCTCCAAATTACCAGATGCTACATTGGCTAAGTAAATACCATCACCATAATCATCCTTTTTTGGATTAAAGCCCCATACATCAGTGATTCGGCAATTTGATATGCTGACGGATGAAAAGGCACCTGTTCGATAAGCAGGTTCTGTTGCTGTTGTGGAGATATGTATACCCTGACCGTAGAAATTGCTTATTGAAACTTGATCAACGGTTGCCCTCGATTTATCTGTAATTAATAATGCCGCGTACCACTTGTCTTTATTGATCTTGGGATGAGTTGGCGTATAAGGTGTATTAAACCCAACTATATTTAGATTTTTAATGGTAAAACTCCCTTTTGATGGACTAAAAAGAAAACCTTTGACCCAGATTATATGGGTAGGAGATGTAGATTGCAACGTTGGCTTTACACCATTTTTAACTTCTCCGATGAAAGAAATATCGCCATCTAAAAAGTCAAAAGTCAATTCTTTTGATAAATCATAAGTACCAGCTGGAACACGAATAAGAACCTTACCTTTTATTTTTACTGCCGCATTTATACAAGACTGAAATGCCTTTATATCATCTTTCTTATCATTAGGAACCGCACCAAAATCCTTTACATTTAAAATTGACTCCGCCCCAATACAGGAGAGGAATACAAACAAATTCAAAAAAAGTGCAAGTAGCTTTATATATTTCATTTTTTTCGCTTAGTATTTAGTTTACGTAATTCATTAATTCTTGAACGAAGAAATAGTGAAACGGGATAGTATAACAAAGCAGTATAAAATTTGCGCTTTGATTTTGAAAAAATATCTAAAAATGTTAAACCAGCTCCACGGCTGTAGTAGACATATTTAATCTCATTTTTTAACCGCTCTTTTAAATCGAGGCTCTCACTTTGAAGCATTTTCTTCTCTAATATAAATCCTCTGATATTATTTGCCGCCATCTTAACAACGTTGGCTGTCATTCCATCAATCAGGTACTCGCCCTTGTATACAATCTTGTTTAGACATTTAAAATAACCATATTTATTTGTAATAATATATGGAATATTATCTGGAACAAATTTCTCGCCATTATAGGGCTCTATAAAAGATTTTTTGTAAAAGATGCTTTTTATAAAAAACAATTTATCTCCTTTCACCGGCTTACTGCCAAAATACATTTCTAAATACGTGGAGGATGATTTTGTGAATTTAGTTCCAATAATCTTCCCTTCGAGATCAGATTTTAAGCCCACAAGCCCTATACAATTGTCCGCGAGATTTTCCGCTTCGCCCTTCAAATCTGCAATAATACCTTCCATAAGATAATCGTCAGAATCTAGCACGACAGAAAACCTTCCATGAATAACTTGTGAAAAACCATTCATGACCGCCTTAGTTTTTCCTCCGTTGATTTGCTTGACATATCTGATATTGATTTTATCTTCAATAATCCATCCTGTCACAAGTTTCTCTGTTTCATCTATGGATCCATCATCTACAATAATCCATTCAAAATCTTGTCGGACATTATATAACAGGGAGTTATAAATATTGGGAAGACAATAAGCTCTATTATAGGTTGCAGTTATTATAGTTAGAAACATTGCTTAAATTGTTTTTTTAAAAAGAATCTTAATAATCAATAGTATTCGACTTTTACCAATTCTAAAACGATAACGAATTACACTGCATATCTTACGGGTTAAACTCATCAATGGGAAATCGAGATAGGCCTGAAAAGTTTTCTGCTGCTCAGAATTCAATCTTGTTTTGAATTTCATAAAGAAGCTTTCGTTCGCGCGAAAGTGCTTCTCGTCAATAATAGAATTATTACGATTTAAGAAAGTACGCAAACGATCAAGTAAAGAAATTGAAACATTCCCTGTAACATTGCGATCGTGCTGCCTATAAAGCATCAAGGAGCTGTCAACATATCTTAATTCACCAAAACATATTGCAGACATAGTGACATAATGGTCGTGCATGCAGATATAGTCTGGTAAATCAAGAATAAGATCTCTTAACTTTTTATTGAACATTAAAGAACATCCTTGTACACCACTATTCAAAAATAAACTATTCGAAAGATCGTTCCGCTCAATTAGCGAAACTTTGGCGGCAGTTATTACACGGCCATTGTAACCGTAAGCATTACAGTACACTGCACTTGGACCCGAACACTTCTGGAGTTCTTCCACTAATATGGTCAACTTCGACTCAAACCATATATCATCCTGATCACAGAAAATAATATATTCGCTATCTGCATAAGAAAGCAGATGTAAAAAATTTAAACCTGCATTTCCCAGTTTAATCCCGTCATCAACAATCGTAACACGAGAATCTAGAACCGCATATTTGCGGACTATTGCCATTGTATCATCTGTTGATCCGTCATCGTGAACTAATACCCGCCAATCGCTAAAAGTTTGTGCCAAAAGCGAAAGTATTTGGTTTTCAATGTATAATCCACCATTATACGTCGCCATTAAAATATCTATCATATTAAAAAGTTGTGTAAGGTCTAATCAAGTTGATATCTATCATACGTAATCCATAGAGGAGGAGCAGCAGACTATAAAGAAAATATAACATCAAAAAATGATCTTTTCTTCGGAAATTAAGTCGAAAATCGTCCACGATATAGGGTAATAAAATAACAGAAAACTGAAAAAGAATAAAGGAAAAACGCTGGAATATCGATATATCTATAACTAAAAAGTTAAGAGAAACACTCAAGGCCACTAGTTTCCAATAGAAATAACTCGATTTTTCATGTACCATAGCCCGATTTCTAAAATTTGCTATTATGTATAGCAAAACTAGGACATAACCAATGATAGAAATCGAAAGGCTACCACCACTTTGGTCATTTTGGTAAATCGCCATATGATCTGTCGATAAGCCGGAATTCGTCAAATAGCTAAACACATTTAAGACCTTGCCCAGAATTAGACTGGGGAACGGTAGTAAAAGATAGATGTATTTATTATCCACATACCGTAAAAATAATAGAGCAGGAATTAAAACAATAGAGGCATTATGAACAGATAATGCGGCTAAAAAAATCAGCAATGCCCATTTGTAAGACCTATTTAGATATGCTTCAACGCTCCAAAAGATCATTGAACAGGCAAAGCCATATCGGATTTGTGTAAAATCTCTGTAAAGATAAAAGAAGCTAAGATGAAAAAGCAGGGATAGAAATATATAAGTAGATTTCTTTTGATAATATCTGAAATTCAGATATCCGGTAGCGACAGATATAAGTAGGAGAAAAGAGCGAAATGTGAAGCCTAATTTATATAGGTAATGGTTCAAAAATACATAACCTTTTTCTACATATCCAAAACCACCTTTTATTATCTGTGGCACAGACGCTTTACCATAAAAGTTATACATAGCTTCATAAGCTCTGCTATCATTATCTATCCCAATTGATCGAAATCCAACAATGATTATTAAAAATGCACTAAAAAGGAAATACAATGCATTTTTGACCCCCTTAATATCTACGAAGTCAAAAAAGCACAATAGAAAGCTAATAATAAAAATCGAATAGTAAAATTCCATAAAACGAAAATTCGATTAAAGATTCCTTATATCAACAAGTACATTTTCGGACTTCATACGTTGGATAATATTTACATTGTGAGCGCTTTTTTTGGGCACTAAACTACTAACTTGCTGAAGTGTGACACGCTCATAACCATACGATCTGAAATCGCCTATATGATCACTTAATACAATAGGAACAATACCATAATTCATGTATTCAATAATTTTAGTTGGACATGCTACATTATTAACAACAATATCATCACGTAATACAAATCCATAATGGCATTGACTATATACTTCACCCAATTGAGAAGGGTGTAGGCTTCGAACGCTTATCTGCTCAGAATCACCTATCTTTTGGGATACAAGCCGTTTTAATTCTAGCGGTTCACCGGTAAGTAGGTGAAATACATAATTCGCATTCTCCATCATCTTTTCCACAGCTTCTAGCATCAATTCGATATTCTGCCATTTTTGCAAATTGCCCGAGTAAACAATATGAACCTTAGTATCTTTTGATTCTGCATCGTAAGCAAAATGATTAAGGTTGTTTGGAAATATAGTATACTTTATGAATCTAACTTTGCTCCAGGGATATTTCTTTTTGTAATATTCCCGCATTGAATCTGTGACAGTTATAACAGTAGTATTTTTCCTTGAAAAAATTAATCGTTCACATTTATTAAAAACTGACCTTCTAAAACTTGCTCCAATTAGCTCATTTTCTTCTGGAACGACCCCGTGTAGATCAAGCACATATTTCTTGCTAAACGTAGCTATATATGGAAAGCTGGGTAGCACATTATAAACAGAATGTATGTATACTTTGCTTGCCCTTTTGAACAATCCAATTATGGTCCATAAATGAATAATACTATTACAATGATATAGCGTTATCTTATCTGAAATATTTTGCTTGTGTAACTTTCGATAGCGAAAGGGCGAAACGCATAGATAAACGCGTTCTTGATCCGAATGAAAGCTATCAATATTTAAGATTCGCTGGGACATTCCTTCCTTTACTACTTCGCCTAGCGGATAATCTGCCAAAAATAAAATCATATACTATAAAAATTTCCTTACAAATACAAATTGAACAAAACTATGAAAAATATAACTGATAAGATATGCTAAAGCAAGACCAGTAGCTCCAAAACTATTTTGAACCACTAAAATATACGTGGAAAAGATCAGAACAAGTGCCCACATTAAATTCACAAAGAAACCTAACCACATTCTACCTTGGCTAGCAATTGCCTGACCGATAACGTTATTTGCCGCTATAAAAGCCGTTGTAATAAACATAATAAGCATCGGATATGTTGCATTGATGTAATTTCCTCCATAAAACCAAACAATAACGGGCGTTAATAGTACCAAAACAATTACAAAAAGCAGCCCTACATATATATTAATTTTTAAGTTTTTATAGAAATACATTCTATATGCAGCTTTATCATTAACAGAAGATGCTAATAAAGGCAATACGATCTGGGATAAAGCCGCGGGGATAAAAAGGATTGTTGTACGCCATTGATTTGCAATATCAAAAACTGCCATCTCCTGATAGCCTCCAGGCTGGTTAACTAAAAAATAATTACAAAGCCAAATTACAGGTCCTATCATTAAACCGGCTAATATTGCCGGCAAACTGAATTTCCACAAAACACCGATCTCTTTAAAGTTCTCTCGTTTTAAAATCTGAATACTGAAATCAACATAGAAATATTTTTTTATGGATATGTAATTTAGTGCGTAAAGTATGACAAAGTTAAATCCAAAGGCAAGTACTACCGAATCTAAATTGCCATAAATAGAAGTGATAACAAGTAATAAAGAAGATAATACCCCCGCCGTAGCGTTATTTATCGAAGATTCTTTGAAACGTTCAATCCCATTAAGAATACCCGCCTGAACTCCATTTAAAGAGGAGAAGAATAGGATAAATGATGAAATCCTGATTTCTTTCGCTAGATTGGGAGCAGCAATTTGATTCGCTATTTGCGCCGCAAAACAATAAATGAATAATCCTATAGACAAACTTAACAATATGGCAAAAAAATTGGAAAGTCCAATAATTCGTTCTACTTTCCCCCTATCAATAGACCTAAATTCAGATATATATTTTGTGGCAGTCATTCCCAATTCTAATCCGGCAAAAACTGCGAACATCAAAATCGTAGACTTTATAATTCCAAATTGTCCATATTCTTCCTTTACCATAAACCTCGTCATTACTACAGTAGCAATCAATAACGAGAATTTTGACACTATATTTCCGACTAAAATCCAAAAACTATGGTTAAAAAGCCTTTTGTTTAAATCGGAAGAAAGTAAGCCTCCTATTTTATTTTTAATAGAATTTATCAACGTTGCTGTAAAATAAAGTTTATGATACGAGCACATGCCTTACCATCGCCATATGGGTTATGGAGTTCGCTCATCTTTTTGTAAAGTGTATCTTTTGAAAGAAGAGCACTAGCCTCCTCAACTATTTTCTTTTTGTCAGTACCAACTAATATAACCGTTCCCGCTTCTACCGCTTCTGGCCTTTCTGTAGTATCACGCATCACTAACACTGGTTTTCCCAGACTCGGAGCTTCTTCTTGTACGCCGCCCGAATCCGTAATAATGAGATAAGAATTCGACATCAGCCACACAAAAGCCGGATAAGCTAATGGTTCGATCAAATCTATATTTTCAATACCTGATAAAATTTCATAAACCGGCCCCTTAACATTTGGATTTAAATGAACCGGATAAATAATCTGAACATTTTGATTATGGATGGCTATATCACGTAAAGCTTCACAAATATTAATAAATCCCTGCCCATGGTTTTCACGACGATGACCCGTAACTAAAATAAGCTTTTTGGTGGGATCAACAAGTTTTCGTAAAGCATTAATTTCGGGACTCTCTATATCTTTAACCTTAACTGAACTATCCAACAAGGCGTCAATAACCGTGTTTCCCGTAACCAATATTGAATCGTTGGAAATATTTTCACGGAGTAAATTCTCTTTTGATTGTTCCGTTGGCGCAAAATGGTAGTCTGCAATACGTCCAGTCACTTGTCTATTGATTTCTTCTGGAAAAGGCGAACGTTTATCATGGGTACGTAATCCAGCCTCAATATGACAAACTTTCGCTCCAGCGTAGAAAGATGCTATACTTGCTGCCATCGTCGTAGTTGTATCACCATGGACATAAACAAAATCAGGTGAAAAATCTTCCAAAACCGGTTTTAATTGTGTTATAATATCAGCCGTTAAACCATATAAATTTTGATTTGGCTTCATGATATCGAGGTCATAATCTGGTGTTATTTGAAAAAATTCTAACACCTGGTCAAGCATTTCCCGATGTTGGGCCGTTACACAAACTCTAGTATCAAAATCTTGGCTGTTCTCCTTAAACGCAAGAACTAAAGGAGCCATTTTAATAGCTTCCGGTCGCGTTCCAAATATTATTAAATTTTTTTTTCTGTTCATATTTCTATTTGCAAACTTTCATCAAATACTCCCCATACCCACTTTTCCTCAAAGGCTCTGCAATTTTAATCAGCTGCTCTCTACCAATATAGCCCATACGATAAGCAACCTCCTCAATAGCGGCGATCTTCATCCCTTGGCGCTCCTCAATTACCTGGACAAACTGTCCGGCCTGCATCAGTGAATTGATTGTGCCTGTATCTAACCAAGCCGTTCCCCGATCAAAAACCCCCACCTTTAATTTTTCGCGTTTCAAATACTCCGCATTAATATCCGTGATCTCCAGTTCTCCACGCGGCGAAGGCTTAATATTCTTGGCAATCTCAACAACGTCATTGTCATAGAAATATAAGCCTGGTACGGCATACTTTGATTTCGGTTCCTTCGGCTTTTCTTCTATAGAAACAACCCTATTGTCCTGATCAAACTCCACAACACCATATCGCTCGGGATCAGAAACCTGATAAGCAAATACCACGCCACCATCTGGATCCGATGAGTCTTGCAACAACTTGGACATCCCTGATGCGTAAAATATATTGTCTCCAAGAATCAATGCAACTTTATCGTCTCCAATAAACTCCTCACCCAAAATAAAGGCTTGTGCCAGACCATCCGGACTGGGTTGCTCTTTGTACGAAAACTTACAGCCGATTTGTGATCCATCGCCCAATAGCTTCTGGAAATTGGGCAGGTCCTGCGGCGTGGAAATAATTAAAATTTCGTTGATCCCTGCCAACATTAAGGTGGACAACGGATAATAAATCATGGGTTTATCATACACGGGCATCAATTGTTTAGACACAGCTAAAGTCAATGGATGTAAACGTGTGCCAGAGCCCCCGGCTAATATAATTCCTTTCATAATTAGCGATTGATTATAACTTATTTAACATTGCTTTCAAACTATCATGCCAACATGGTACCGACAGGTTGAACGTGGTTTTTATCTTTGTTTTATCCAATAATGAATATTTTGGACGTCTTGCAGGAGTAGGATACTGGGTCGTAGGAATGGGATGGATCTGACAATCCAATCCTTTTAAATCCCGAATCGCAACAGCAAAGTCATACCATGAAATCTCACCTTCGTTGCTAAAATGATAGATCCCACCTTCCCATACACCTGAACCCATAATAGTCAGAATAGCCTCAGCTAAATCTTTTGCATAGGTTGGAGAACCAATCTGATCGTTTATAACAGAAATCTCTTCGCGCTCCCCCATTAAACGGATCATGGTTTTCACAAAATTATTGCCATAGGTCGAATGGACCCAGGAAGTCCGAATAATGATACCCTCTGGAAGCCATTTTTGAATAGCTTGCTCACCCTTTAGTTTGGTGAGCCCATAAACATTCACTGGATCAACTGGCGCATCTTCAGTCAGTGCGATAGCTGAGTTCCCATCAAATACATAGTCTGTAGAAATAGCAATCAATTTTGAGCCATGAAGACGGCAATATTGCGCGATTTCTTCTGTGGCTAAATGATTGATCCGATCAGCCAATTCGGCCTCTGATTCGGCCTTATCTACAGCGGTATAGGCCGCAGCATGAATAATGATATCGGGCTGATACTGCCCTAAAATATCCTGTATAATCTGCGTATGCTCCAAAGGAAGTTCCTGGCGGTCCAAGAAAAAACAGTCTTTATCCGTTTGTGGAGACAACAGGTCTTTTAACTCAGACCCAAGCTGTCCATTAGCTCCTGTAATAACTACCCTCATACCCCGAAGACCTCCTTGAAACTGGGTGCAGTTTGATCTTTTTCGGACAATAACATCTCTGCTGTGGGTATCTGCCAGTCTACAGCCAAATCTGCATCCAAGGGATGCACCCCACACTCAGACTGCTTGTTGTAAAAATTGTCGCACTTATAAAAGAAGGTCGCTGTTTCGCTCAATACGACAAAACCATGTAAAAATCCACGTGGAACAAATAGCTGTAAGTTATTGTCCGCCGATAAGTTAACGGCTACATATTGCCCAAAAGTAGCTGAATCTGGCCGGGCATCTACCGCAACATCAATCACTTCTCCTTGGAGAACGCGTACCAATTTTGCTTGAGCATGTTCACCTGCTTGTGCATGCAGCCCCCTCAAAACACCCCGCGTTGAATAGGACTGATTATCCTGCACAAAATGAGTATTTGTACTAGTGAGGTCATTGAAGGTTTTTTCATTAAAACTTTCCATAAAATACCCCCTTGAATCACCATATTTGGCCGGCTCCAAAATAAAACAGCCTTTTAACTTTGTTTCTGTAACTTGCATCGAAGAAATTAGTTATATTGATTTGCGTAATAATTTTGGTAATCGCCTGAAGTAACACGATCCAACCATTCCTGATTGTTTAAAAACCAATCGATGGTGATGGAAAGCCCCTGCTCAAATGTGACCGAGGGTTCATAACCTAACTCTTGGTTGATCTTACTGGCATCAATGGCATAACGTAAATCATGGCCTGGCCGATCTTTCACAAAAGTAATAAGCTCCGCAGCAGTACCAGCCGGACGCCCCAATTTTTCATCGACTTGCTTACATAATTCCTTCACCAAATCTATATTCTGCCATTCATTGAATCCGCCAACGTTATAGGAGCCGCCGTTTTGACCATTATGGTAAACCAGATCGATCGCTTTGGCATGATCAATAACAAACAGCCAATCCCGTGTATATTTCCCATCACCATAAATAGGCAATGGCTTATTATTTAATATATTGTGGATACACAGGGGAATTAACTTTTCCGGGAAATGATTTGGTCCATAGTTATTCGAGCAATTGGTCAGCACAATTGGAAGGCCATAGGTATCGTGATAGGCACGTACGAAATGGTCGGAAGATGCCTTTGACGCAGAATAAGGCGAATGTGGATCGTACTTAGTCTCTTCAGTAAACAATCCTGTCGCTCCTAATGCGCCAAAAACCTCATCGGTAGAAACATGATGAAAACGCTTCCCTTGATAATTTTCCTTCCAGATCTCTTTCGCAGCGTTTAGCAGGTTAACTGTACCAATGACATTGGTCATCACAAAGGCTGTGGGGTCTGTAATGGATCGGTCTACATGGGATTCGGCAGCCAAATGAATAACACCATCCGGCTGGTGCTGACGAAAAATATCAAAAATCAAACTGGCATCGGTAATATCCGCCTTTATAAATTGATAATTGGGTTTATTTTCAATGTCCTTTAGATTTTCTAAATTACCCGCATACGTCAAAGCATCCAGATTGATAATATGATATTCGGGGTATTTATTAACAAATTCACGCACCACATGGGAACCTATAAATCCGGCTCCGCCGGTAATGATAATTGTTTTATTCATATAGCTTAATATCTTTTAATGTACTGATCGTCATTCAAATAAAGTTTAATCTTTTGCTCGCCTGAAACTTTATTAAAATAAAGACATACCTTTTTACCTAAATGTTCCCCAATCTTGTCCGCTAACAGCAATAAGTATGCCTCATTTATATCATCCCCTAAAATAAGGACCTCGATTGTTCCGGTGTCCAAGCCCTTAGCATAATCGCCCAATAGACTCACCTCCTGAATATGACCCGCTTGGTCAAGCACTTGCTCCACCAGCTGGTCGATACCCAAAAACGTATGGATCAAATTTTGGATAGGCCTAAATAACGAATGCTTCGTATTGGCACTATATACGATCTTATTCTTTTCAGTTTTACGTTCGAGGTAACCAGCTTCTGAAAGTTGATTTAGTTCCTTACGAATGGCATTGGTAGATTCCTGAAACTCCTCTGCCAAGCCTCGCAGATGTGCCCTGTTTGTTGCTGACACAAAAAATTTGATCAGCAATTTCAGCCGTGTCTTTGAAGTAATCAGAGTTTCTAGCATTGGATAGCTTATTGAGCAACAAAAGTACTCATACGGATTTAAATTATCAAATCCGTATAGTGAATTAGTTTTAACTTTATATTATTTTATCTTAAAAAATCGACGACCAATACTGTTGGAAAAATGTTGTTTTATATCTTCAGTAAGATGAAAGTGTAGACGTAAGGCTTAGGAATACAATGCACCTTTGGTATTAATCGATCAATTTTGACTGATGTCGCTCTAATGTATTGTAAATCTTTTTAACGTCCTGTGATTTTTCCTTTTGCAAAACCAAAACAGCATCTTTGGTATAGACTAGGATTGCATTTTTCAGACCTACAAATGCAGTATAGGTATCGGTACCTATGACCATGTTACCATTTTCATCGACAGGGTGCCCGGTTGATTTGAGATAATCATACATGGACTCGAAAGAGCCGAGATCAGACCAATCAAAAGCAGTAGCAACAACACGAATTTTTTTTGAACGTTCCATAACGGCATAGTCTACTGATATAGATGGAACCTCTTTGGACAGATCAACATCGAGTTCCCCATCGCGGCGATGCTGCCAGGCAGCAAGTGCTGTCGCGTAAACTTTGGGCTCAAAGGTCTGCAGTTCAGAAAGAAAAGTATCTGCGCGAAAACAAAACATCCCAGAGTTCCACAGGAAATTGCCACGTTCGATAAAATCTTCGGCAGTATCCTGATTGGGCTTTTCGCGAAAGGAAAGAACATGATCATCTTTATATTCGATATAGCCATAGCCTGTCTCGGGACGGGTGGGCTTGATACCGAAGGTCACGATATAGCCTTTATTTGCTTTTTCGATTCCTTCACTGATTGCATCCTGATATGCCTCATCACCAACTATAACATGATCCGAAGGTGTTACGATCAAAATATCATCGGGCTGAGCAGCAAAGGCAGCAAAAGCAATAGCAGCAGCCGTATTGCGGGGCGTAGCTTCGATAATATCGAGATAAGCGATACCTTGGGTTTCCATCACCTCTCTGCTCAGCAAGTGATTGTCCCGGTTGCCGACCACAATAACCTGTCCGCAAAGGGGCTGATTGCGCTTAACGGTCATCTCGAATAACGAACCTTCTTTAAACAGTGAAAGATATTGCTTAGGGTAGCTTTTTCGCGAAAGGGGCCATAAACGGCTCCCTACGCCGCCCGTCAGGACGACATGTATAACTTTATTCATCTTATTTCTTTGTGGTTTCTTTTTCATAGACGACTCTGCGCAGCTGGGCACTTGAAAATCGGTGTGTACGCTTATTGTAATAGATATCTATGCCTTCCTCAACGCAGTATTTCTTGCCTGTAAAATCAGCATCGCGATATTCTTCGCCAATAATACGAAGATTGATAGGTAAGGCTTTGATCATATCGATCAAATCTTGCTCTGTCTCATAAGGAATAATCTCGTCAACATATCGGCAGCCTTCCAGTTGAATATAGCGTTCTACGATAGTCTGTGTGGGCTTTGCTTTTTCGGGAGAAACTTCTGAAGGATCGGTATTCAATCCGACAATTAAATAATCGCAGTGACGCTTGGCTTCTTCCAGCATCATAATATGACCGGCATGCAGCAAATCAAATACGCCAAATGTAATGCCTATTTTCATTTGAAAGGATTTATCAGTTTAATAATCAGCAGTCTTCTGTAAGAAAATACCGCTATGTCTATTTGTAATTGTCAATTAGAATTATTGCTCCGACTTTTCGGCAACAATTCGGCGTAAACCTGAACTTGAGAACCGATGGTCACGGCTATTAAAATAGAGATCTATGCCTTGTTCTTCACAGTACTGACGCCCGGTAAATTCGCGCTCGCGATATTCATCGCCTACGATGCGCACATCGATCTTAAAAGACCGCAATACATCTTCTAAGTCCTGCTCCGTCGCATAGGGAACAATCTGATCGACATACTTGCACCCTTTAAGCTGTATATACCGCTCAACAACAGTCTGTACAGGTTTGTTTTTCTCGGGACGATCCAGGGTCGGATCGGTCTGCAGGCCGCAGATCAGATAATCGCACTGCCGCTTGGCATCCTCGAGCATCTTGATGTGACCGGCGTGCAACAGGTCAAAAGCACTAAATGTAATGCCGACCCGTGCTTCTTTTAATGGTGTTTTTATCATATGATGATTAATAATGTGTATTAGTTGCAAACAAAGTGTATGCCTAAAACAACTGGCACCTAAATATACTGACTTATTTTTTATGTTCAAGCTTATGCATCAAAAAAAGCTCCGCACAAGCCCGGGCATCGGAAAGTGCTTCATGATGATTTAAGTCGATCCCCATTACTTCACAGCACGCATTGAGACGTGCAGGCTTAAAACCTTTGCTTTGATAAATTTTAAATGTACACTCCCACTGATTGGACAGGCCAAGGCTTTCATAGGGCAAACTATAATGCAGCATCGTCTTGCGCAGTACATTGCGATCAAACAGTTCATTATGGGCCACCATCATGCGATTGGCGATAAGGGGCTTAATTTTAAAATAAAGTTCTTCAAAAGTCGGCGAGTCGAATGTATCACGTGGTTTGATGCCGTGTACGCGCGTAGTCTGCCACATATATTGATTTCCGGGCGGTCGAATCAGGGAATGAAACTCATCCACAATAAGACCATGCTCAACAACAACGAGCCCAATGGCACATGCCGAGTTCTGATTGGCTGTCGCTGTTTCAAAATCTATAGCTGTAAAACTTAACCCCTCTACCATTTATTATTAACTAAAACTTTGATATAATACATTTGTTTCACTCTTGCGCGGGTTTATACAAGCTGACGAAGGTTATTTCTTATTCGCCAATGCCATAATAAATAAATCCTAACGATTCCAGCTGCTTTCTATCCAATAGCTTACGTCCATCAAAAATAAAAGATGGCTTATTCATACTGGATTTGATCTTCTCCCAATCATAATCTTTAAATTCATCCCACTCGGTCAATATCGCTATAGCATGAGCTCCTTTTATAGCCTCATAGGGGTCTGTTGCCACCGTTACCCATGAGCGGTTATCAGCTGGATTCCGTGTCCCCAATGCATCTAGGTCCTTATAGATCTGTGATGCCGGAACTTTGGGATCATAGACTGTAATCGCCGCCTCCTCGCTGAGCAACTGATCGCCCACATAGATGGCAGCAGATTCCCTGGTGTCATTTGTTTCCTTTTTAAATGCCCAGCCGAGAAAGGCGATCTTTTTACCATTCACGGTATTGTACATCCACTGAACTATTTTATCCGCAAATCGGGACTTCTGATGGTCATTTAAGATGATGACTTGTTCCCAATAATCAGCCACAGCATGCAAGTTGTAACTTCGTGCTATATACACTAAATTTAAAATATCTTTCTGAAAACAAGATCCACCAAACCCTACGGAGGCTTTTAGAAATTTGTTCCCTATACGGCTATCCCGCCCGACTGCGGCCGCCACCTCATGCACACTGGCTCCCGTGACTTCACATAACTCAGATATTGCATTTATAGATGAAACCCGCTGCGCCAGAAATGCATTAGCCACCAGCTTGGAAAGCTCTGAGGACCACAAATTTGTCGTGATAATACGCTCGCGAGGAACCCAAGATTCATATAGGCTTACAAGTGCAGCTATAGCAGATTCATGGTCACCTCCAATGAGAACACGGTCAGGCTCATTTAGATCGGCTATTGCTGTTCCTTCGGCCAAAAATTCGGGATTGGAAAGAATTTGAAAATTAACTCCGTTTCCGGTATTGTCTAATATACTTTTAAGCGCTGACGCCGTCCGCACCGGTAAGGTGGACTTTTCCACAATAATTTTATCATTTTTGGATACCGCCGCAATTTGTCTCGCGCAAAGTTCGATATATTTTAAATCTGCCGCCTGCCCTTTTCCTTTTCCATAGGATTTGGTAGGTGTATTGACAGAGATAAATATCATATCGGCTTCATCAATTGCACGATCGACTTCTGTCGAAAAAAACAAATTCCTTCCCCGGCATTCACCCACCACATCTGCCAAACCTGGCTCGTAGATAGGCAACTGACTGAGATCCGAGGCATTCCATGCTTTTATACGCTCGGCATTCATATCCACAACAGTCACCGTTATGGATGGATTTTTATTTGCTATAACAGACATGGTAGGGCCTCCTACATATCCCGCTCCAATGCAAGCTACTTTTGTTATTTTTCTCATTTAAATGAAATATTTTAATGCCATAAAGACTTAACGATTTCAATGATATAGTTGAATCTACAAACTTACTTAACATGTTCCTTTCCCACAAACAAAACCTTCTTGATTTCGCAGTCAACAGTAGCGATGATAACAAAAGGAGGTTGCTGCTGACCAATAAGATTCGGACCTGCTTCGGACTTGCTTCGCCCGTGGCCAGACAATGGCCCAATTGGTAACGAACCTTCTACAGTCTTTGAACAGGAATTTTCTGTTCAAAGACTGTACGGGATCTGTACAAGATCTGTTCGAGCCCGAAGGTGGTACGAACACAAGGCGAATAAAACCATAATAAGATCCCCGAAAAGTCTCGCCGACAAATGAGGAATTACTTGCAGCTGCGTAATTAACGTTTCTTGATCATGCCGCGGTCCGGACGCATATTGACCTCGCTTTTGTTAAGCGTACGATAGCCTTTTCGGCTTACGGCATTGATAGAAGCTTTGGTGGTAATACCCGGTGCAGCATCGTTCAAGGCTGTCGCCAACATCGTTTCTTTCTTGTCACCCACATCAACAAATACATAATCCGTTATATTGCTTTTATCGGGGACAAAACCATCCCAATAGCCGGAAAAATCCGCCGAATTTTTCAATAGAAAGGACACTGGCCAGAAAGAAACTTTATTTTGCACAACCTGCTCAAAGAAACCTACTGGCTTGCCGTATGTACGTGTACCAGAGGCTATAATCTGTACTTGCAGATAGGGTTTAAGCACATTGATCAGCATTTCAGCAGCCGATGCCGTGCGGTCGCTCACCAGAAAATAGACTTTATTCAAGTTCAAATTGCTCTTGCCTTCAAATTTTGTATCCTGAAACATCTTATTGATGCTCGGCGTCGCTTTGATATAATCGTTCACCTCATAGGTGAGCATCAGCTTTCCTTTGGTAATGGCTCCACCAATTTTATCGGCGACATAAGCAGACGCATCTACATATCCCCCTCCATTGTAGCGTAAATCAACAATTAAACTTTTAATCTGCTGAGTTTGGAATTTTTCAAAAGCGGCATCGATCTTTTGTTGATTGACATTATTATTTTCAATCTCTTCAAAAGATGATAAGGCAAGATAACCTACGTTGTTTCCATTATAGGTATAGACGGAATCTTTATAAATCGGGTCAATGGTATAGCCATTGGCATAAGTAAGATCTTTGGTCGTTGTTGTCCCGTCCTGATGTTTCACCTGCAACTTAAGTGTACCAGCGTCCAGGGCAGCATTCAGTTTGTTCATCATCTTGTCCCGCGCACTTGCATCATTGATGGTACAACCGCTAGCCGTACAGGTGACAGCGATCGAGTAATCGGAATCACCGTTGACAGCCGTAATAAAATCAGACCGTTTGAAACCTGCCTTTTGGGCTGGGGATCCCCCCTCGACAAAATAGATAATGGGCTGTGCCGTTTTTTCGTCTTCTGTTCCGAGCTGCACATAGATCCCATAACCTTCGTTGGTATCCATCTTGAGCCTGCCAGAAGCAGTAGCTCCGGTGTTATAGCCGTCGAGACCCTCCATATAGGAAAATCGGTCAAAGACCCCGTTTGGATAAGCCGCATGTGCCGGTGTCATTTTCTTCAGCGCATCGAGCACCAAATCTGCCGAACCATATTTATCCGTAAATTGGGAAGGATCTTTCGTATAATCAGGGATGGATTTGTCCCAAAGTGAATATAGCTTATAATACTTATAGATATCATCCTTGATCAGCTGCGCTTCGGTACGCTCGACCGGTTCGGGTTCGGGCTCTGGTTGAGGAGTATCCTTTTGACAGGAGAAGACTAAAAGTCCAGTTAGTGCTAGAATAGTCAAACGTCCTGTTTGTTTTAAAGGCGCTAAGTTCATAGTTGAAACATTTGTAAAACAAACATAAATAATTTAAGTTGATCCGCAATAAAAAAAACACGCTGACCATGGGGAGTGCCAGCGTGTTTACTACCTATTGAAAAACGTTATGATAACAAGCAAAGGTACGAGATAGTTTTAAAAAAAATTAAAAAATACCCGCCAAGCCTCCTTTTTCATAACATATTGATTTAATACTTATATTTTTCCTTCCATTTGTCCCGTAAACTTTGTCTTAGTTTTTCCTCCTGCGGATTTTGCCCGGGCTCATACAATTTGACACCACTAATTTCTTTGGGCAGAAATTCCTGAACGACAAAATTCCCCGGATAGGCATGTGCGTACTTGTATTCGGCGCCAAAATTTAGGTCTTTCATCAATTTGGTCGGTGCATTACGGATATGCAGCGGTACAGACAGATCTCCTGTTTGCTTCACCAAGGCCTGTGCCTTATTGATGGCCTCGTAGGATGCATTACTTTTGACCGAGGTAGCCAGATAGATCACTGTCTGCGAGAGAATAATACGTGATTCGGGCCATCCAATCACATTCACTGCCTGAAAACAGTTGTTGGCCAACAGTAAGGCATTGGGATTTGCATTGCCAATGTCTTCAGAAGCCAAAATCAGCAGCCGCCGTGCAATAAAGGACGGATCCTCTCCGCCTTCAATCATCCGTGCAAGCCAATATACCGCAGCATTCGGATCTGACCCACGGATGGATTTGATAAAAGCGGATATAATATCGTAATGTTGCTCCCCCGCCTTGTCATAAATAGCCATATTTTGCTGTACCTGTTTCAGGACAAAGGCGTTTGTAATTGGCTCTTTGTGCAATACTGCCGCATTGACAACCAGCTCGAGCACATTTAACAATTTACGTGCGTCGCCACCAGACAGCCGCAACAAGGCCTCATATTCTTCGACAACAATTGCCTGTTGCTGTAAATATTCGTCTTCATGTAATGCTTTTTGGATCAATCCAATAAGATCTACTTCCGAAAGATGTTCCAATACATAGACTTGGCAACGCGAGAGCAATGCGGAGATAACTTCAAACGAGGGGTTTTCTGTTGTTGCACCAATAAGTGTCACCAGCCCACGTTCAACAGCCCCTAAAAGTGAATCTTGCTGCGACTTGGAAAAACGGTGAATCTCATCAATAAACAAAATGGGTTGATCTTGATTGAAATTCATCAGCCGTTCAGCTTTTTCAATCACTTCACGAATATCTTTCACCCCGGCCTGAATTGCACTTAATGAAAAGAACGGCCTGTCGAGTTCTCTTGCGATCAGCAAGGCCAAACTTGTTTTTCCGACCCCTGGAGGCCCCCATAGTATCATGGAAGGAATATTCTTTTGCTGGATGGCATGATAGAGTACTGCATCTGGCCCAACAATATGCTGTTGTCCCACATAATCGCTCAATTGCCGCGGTCTAAGTCGTTCTGCTAATGGAATTCGTGTTGCCATAACACAAAGTTAAACATTAAAACAGCACAACGGCTAAATATTTTAGCTTTATTCATCCAGGCTCTTTCGACGAAGAGTACAGTAAAGCGATAAGCTTCAGGCTTTCACAAGCATAATTTTAAAGGTCAGCATTCGCCGCCCGATAGTACTTTAACATTTTTTCACACAATTTTTAGTCATATTTGCTCTATTATATATGTAAATTGCTTTTGGCAGAGCATAACCGAACGTACAGGTTTATCGAATCAAGGAGTAGATTGCTCAAATATGCCCTTTAGCTAAATTTATGTAGACGTTAATGATAACGTAATATTTTATGAGAATGACAAAATACTGGATTTCTATATTTACCATCCTGGCAATGTACATAAATATACCTAGTCAGGTTATGGCGCAAAGCGCAGACAAGGATTATACCGGCGCAATAAAAAAATACGATGCTTCATTTAAGGGGATTGGTCCCGAGGTTTATTTTTTACCGCCACCAAAATCCGCCAATGAAATACTGGCAGAGAATTATGCGGACAAGAAATCGTTCAGCAAAGAAATTGCAAGGCAACTCCTGCTACAGCGACTGTTATTGCAACTGCGGAGCACCAATAACCTGGGGCATTTTCAATATTTAATGAATCCGATGCCAGCTACAGCGAATACCTGGAATGACGCGATTGAGGCACAAAAGAACGCTCAAAATTGGATCTCAAGCTATGCCTTATCGAATGAAGCCGCCTTATTTTCAATTAAAAATAACGATAGCAGCAATGCGTCAAAGTTTTTATATCAGGCACTTTCTTTGGCAAATCGTACCGATAACAAGGATGACATAGCCACCATCAATATGAACATCAGCAATTTCCAGCTGTATCGTGGCGACTTTGTACGCGCCGAGGAGAGCGCACAAAATTATCATACCTATGCGATGACGAGCAAAAGCTATGCGGAGCAAGCCAATGCCTGGCTGTTAATTGCCATGGCTCGAGCCGGTCAGGGAAATTATAAAGCGGCGGAAAATAATATTATCCGTAGTGCAATCCCCCTATTCAATAAGGCCAAAGCCTATGAAGGGAAAATTTTTGCCTGGGAAATGCTTGCCGAGATTTATTTTAAGCAAAATAAATTTACCGAGGCACAGTGGTTTCTGCTACAGGCCCGCGATTTGGCCAATGCCAAAAAACTAAGTAGCGAGCTCGCTGAGATTGAATACCTGCTGGCCTCATCCAAGCAAAAAGATGGTAATTATAAGGTAGCGATCAAAGAATTTGTGCAAGCTGCTGAACTGGCTTCGGATGAAAATAACAAACAGCTCTCACTCGCGATATTGGACAAACTCGGTGAGGTGTATCTTGTGTTAAAAGACTATCCATCTGCTGATCAGACCTACAAGGCCTATACGCAGTTAAAAAATGAACTGTATAATTGAAACAGTTAAAACAATCTGCCTCTTCCATTGGTCTGTTGAAAGAGCAGTCTACAAAGCGATTTTAAGCCTTTTGTAAATATTAAAGGATAAATCAAATAAATTTTTAGATTCTGCGGTAATGTGCTACGAATTTCACTAAATTTAGCACGCTTATCAATAAGAGCTGAATATTTTTTAAAAAGAATGATTATTAAAACCGTCGAAAATATGTTTAGGAAACTCATATTTGCACTTTTTGTTGTATCCATTGTTTCTTGTGGTTCAAAACCACGGGTAGCGTTGCCTGAAGATGGGGGACTTAAGCCAAGTACACAACATCAGATCATCGCGAAGGAAGTCTCTGGATTATTGGAAAATGCGAGCTACAAAAAGGTCAAAATGAATGATTCGATATCGGGTATCATATACGATAATCTAATCAAAAGTCTGGATCAGGGAAAAAATTACTTGCTTCAATCGGATATTGATGCATTTCAAGCGTACAGAAGCAATCTTGCACAGGATATCAAAAATGGAGATCTTTCTGCGGCATTCCATATTTTTAATGTCTATTCCAAGAGATACCTGGACAGAATGCAATATGCGCTTTCAGAAATCGATAAGAAACAGGATTTTACCAAGGATGAGTATTATCAACCTAACCGTGAAAAACTAGGCTGGTTCAAAACCGCAAACGAGGCCAACGACCAATGGCGCAAACGCGTAAAATACGATCTGCTCAACTTGGAAACCGCGAGTGGCAAGTCTACCGACAGTGCGAAGACCAAACAGGTGGAAACACTAAAGAAACGCTACATTAATTTGATTTCGCAGGCTAAGAAAACAAATGCAAACGATGCCTTTCAGGTGGTCATGCAAGCATTGACAGATGCTGTTGACCCGCATACCTCTTATTTTAATCCATCCTTTGCACAGGCATTCAATGAAGGAATGGCCAATACGTTTGAAGGAATTGGCGCTCGGCTCATGATAGACAATGAAGCCATAAGTATCAACGAAATTATCCCGGGTGGACCAATATTCAAAGACAAAAGCATTCATGTCAACGACAAGATCATTGCAGTTGCCCAAGGAAAAGATGGTGAATTTGAAGACATTATTGGCTGGAGACTCGATGCTGCTGTAGCAAAAATCAAAGGGCCAAAAGGAACTATTGTTCGCCTAAAAATTATACCTGCAGGTCAGCCAATGAACTCTCATCCGCGCATTGTTTCTTTAGTACGTGAGAAAATCGTCGTTGAAGAAGAGTCTGCAAAGAAAGAGATCATGAACGTGAAAGGTGCAGACGGAAAGATGTATAAGATAGGTATCATCAACATTCCTAAATTCTACATGGATTTTGACGCTTACAGAAGACGCGATCCAAACTATAAGAGCACAACGAGAGACGTCAGGTTAATCCTAGACACCTTGAAGCAAGAAAAAGTTGATGCTGTGGTTATCGACTTGCGATTCAATGGCGGCGGATCATTACCGGAGGCAATTGATTTGACAGGTTTATTTATTGATAAAGGTCCAGTTGTACAAGTAAGGGATACAAAAAATAATATCGATGTCGAAGAAGATAAAAATGCCGGTGTGTCCTGGGATGGTCCATTGGGCATCATGATCAACCGTTTCTCAGCTTCGGCTTCTGAAATCTTTGCCGGAGCTATCCAGGATTATGGCAGAGGAATTATATTAGGCTCTCAAAGTTATGGTAAAGGAACAGTGCAATCGGCAATCGATATGTCACGTGTCATTAGCCCGACTAGCCGCTTACTCCTAAAAGCCTCAGGTGAAAAAGATCCGGACACCCCAGAAGGTGCTCCTCAATATGGGCAGATCAATATCACGCTGGGCAAATTCTATCGTGTAAACGGTAGTAGTACACAACATAAGGGGGTTACACCGGATATCGTATTCCCTTCTCAGTTTTCTGCAGAGAAATTTGGAGAGAGCTCAGAAAAATCAGCACTTCCTTGGGATCAAATCCAATCGAGCAACTTCAAAAAAGTAGCTGACCTAAGTGGCGTTGACAAGAAATTAGAAACAATGCACGAGGCACGCATTAAAAACTCATTGGAATATAAGTATCTGAAAGAGGATATTGAAGAAGCTCAAAAAGATGAGGATGTTAAAATTCCATTGGAGCTGAACAAATTCAAGAAAGAGAAAGATGACAACCTCAAGAAAAATAGAGACCGCATCAACGCTTTATTGAAATTGCAGGGCAAACCGGCTTGGGAGGAAGGAAAATCCCAACCTAAAATTGACCTGGATTTTGTGAAAGATGAAAGCGCCAAAGTGATGACCGATTATATCATCAACTTTGGAACAAAAAAACCTTTATAATTTCACTAGTAACAGAAGCGATCATTGAGCTAAGGAAAGGCAACCGTAATCACGGTTGCCTTTTTTTATGACACTCATCACAATAGGGAGAGTTTAACATTAAATTCACGTTTTCTTTGTAACTTATCGCTACATTCATTGTTTTAGTAATATACCGGTACTGCTTGAAGTCCGAATGATTCCCTTAGCTCATACGCTAAAGATTTGGCAGGACAGAATGCACCAACCAGGTTATAGAAGTTAAACGTATAAAAAAGAACATCATGAAACGTATCCTCCTGTTAACTGACTTTTCAGAAAATGCTCTTCTGGCAGCAAAACAAGTTGCGCTGTGTACAGAGGCCTGGAAAACTGAAAAAGTTATTGTCTACCATACTTACAATAGCGTTACCCTTGTCAATAACGAACCGATTGTCATTGTCAATGATGAGGTGAAAGAGGCCAAAGAGAAGGAACTGACACAGTGGTTTGACCAAATTAGATTGTTGTTCCCACCACAAGTGGAATTATCCCATCAGATGGAAGATATTGATTTACCCATGGGAGTCAATGACATGTGCAAATCGCACGACATTGACCTTGTCGCATTGGGTATCACCGGACAAACGGGTTTTGCTAAGATCCTGG
This sequence comes from Sphingobacterium sp. UBA6317, assembly GCF_002440385.1. Lineage (NCBI taxonomy): Bacteria > Pseudomonadati > Bacteroidota > Sphingobacteriia > Sphingobacteriales > Sphingobacteriaceae > Sphingobacterium > Sphingobacterium sp. UBA6317. The sequence continues at coordinate 55,763 of NZ_DJTD01000002.1, forward strand.
TCGGAAGTAATGCCATTACGCTGATGGACATCTGCAATAAGCCCATGCTTATTGTTTCTCACAAGGTAAATCCTGCCGTTCCCAAAAATGTATTGGCGACAACCGATCTGAAAGAGGTGGACCGAAAATTGGATTTATTCAACCTGGATCGGGTGCTGGACACCTTCAATGCACAATTGTATGTTTTGAATGTCGCTAAAAAAGAAGGTTCAGCGGCAGACCTGGCACAGGAACTAAAGCATCTGCACGAGCGCTTAGACAAATACCATCCTATTTACGACTATATCAGCCATGATGATATTACAGAAGGTATAGCCGAATATGCCAAAGAGAAACATATCGATCTCATCCTTTCATTCCATAAAAAGCAAGGACTATTGGCCAGCCTCTTTAAGGCTAGCATATCGAAAAAAATAGCCTGGAATGGCGCCGCGAACTTGCTTGTTATCCCCATGGAGAGGTCATAGGAGAAAAATAGCAAAGCCGCAATCTATGATAGATTGCGGCTTTTGCCGTATAGTTCTTCCCCCGGGAAGTCTTTCCTCCGGGATTCTATTATTTCTTATCAACCGAATGTTTACCCGGTCCAATAAGGATAAGTCCTAAAAACACAAAGCAAAGCTCAATCGCATGTGAAGCACCAGAGATACCATCTCCTTTAGAAAGATGCATTAATCCAGCAATGACCATCGTAAATGCGAGCAATAATGCCGCTGGTCTGAAAAAGAGTCCCAGCAGTAAAAATAGGCCACCAACAGTTTCGGTCGCAGCAGCCATAAAGCCCCAAAAAGTAGGCATAAAATGAATACCGATATTACCCATTGATTTACCAACCCCTGCCCAGAGCTCAGGGCCGCCCTGTAACTTAGGAAGACCGTGCATGATCATCATCACCCCCAGTCCAATACGTAAGATCAACAATCCTGTATCCCTATATTTACCCAATGAATTCCAAATTGCCATAAAAAACGGTTAAATTATTAAGACTTAAATTACCAATCTCCCTAAATTAATGAAATTATTTAGATTGAGCGCCTCAAAGCATCTGTTATGTTCATAAAACTATTGGATTTATGATACTTAATGTGTAATTTAAGGCTATAGACCCGATTATAAAGCGCTGAAATAAGCATCAACAATACCGTCTAAGGCTTGTACAATACCTAGCCGCGGATTATGGATAAACAAATAACTAAAGGATGAAAAACCTACTCTTGTTAACAGACTTTTCGGACAATGCCTATGCTGCTGCTCGATATGCCGCACAATTAGCTCCACTTTGGGGCATTGAAAAGGTTGTCCTATACCACACATACGAAGTAATCCCTACCGTAGGTACTGAACCTGTTGTCATAAGCAATTCGGAAATCCTGGAAGAAAAACAAAAGGACCTCAATACCTGGCAGCAGGAACTAATGTTGCTTTTCCCTGAGGGTATTGCCTGGAAGTCCGTTCTTGAAGAATATGAACTTAGCTATGGTGTAAACCGTACCTGTGCTGAGGAGGACATTGACCTTGTCATCGTCGGAACTGCAGGTAAAAGTGGCTTAAAGAAACTGCTTCTTGGAAGTAATACCCTCAAGCTGATCGAAAATTGTCACACACCATTACTGGTGGTCCCCGCACGGGCAGAGTTTAGGGTACCCAAAAAGATGTTGATCGCCACCAATCTCAAAGAAGTCAAACTAAAATTAAACCGTCTCCTGGTGAATGCGTCGGAAGTATTACGTAAAAGTGAGGTCTATGTCGTACATGTGACTAAAGAAGATCCTGCAAATAAAGCGGTAAATGCCGAAATAACGATCATGCAGGACTTATTGGCTCCTTATCATCCCATCTATAGCTATATCCTCCATGCGGACATTGCTTCAGGGATCAACCAATACATCAATGAAAACCATATCGACATGATGGTCACTTTCCATCGGGACAAGGGTCTATTAAGCCGAATTTTCAATACGAGTATTGCGCAAAAAATGGCCTGGAAGAGTCAGGCTGCCATGATGGTCATCCCTGTACATTCGGGATAATCTGCAGATAAATGATGCAGCCAGAGGCTGTTCGGTTATCCCTACAAATAGGTTAACTGAACAGAATTCTCCGTGGTTTTCAGCGCTACCTTTCGCCCCAATACAAGGGCATGATTGTCATCAATATGCCCTGCTGGATAAGCAAATGCTACGGGGAAATCGTACTCTTTGACTTTATCCCATACAATTTCCGCTACACTTTGCCCAAAAGCTGGATCGTTGTCCTTCATGGCAGAGAAGCCACCGACAATCAGACCATTTAATTTTTTTAGTTTTCCAGCACGTTTCAATGCCCAGAGCATTCTGTCGATGGAATAATAAGCCTCACCTACATCTTCAATAAATAATATTTTATTCTTGTAATTGACATCCGAATCGGACGCAAGTACAGACAGTAAGATCGCCAGATTTCCACCCACCAGTTTTCCTTCTCCCTCGCCTGCACGATTGGGGAATAGGGCTTGCTCATAGGCAAAGTCCATACGATGACCGAACAATGCATTTTGTAAGGTTTCTAAAGAAGCTTTAGTCCCAGTTTCGAAAGACTTGGGCATCTGTCCATGTATGGTCGCAATTTTATAGTTCCGTTGAATATGGCTATGCAATACGGTTATATCACTAAAACCCACCAACCACTTGGGATTTTTTTCAAAGTTTGAAAAATCGATTTCGTCGACAATACGAACACAGCCGTAACCTCCGCGCGCCGCAAAAACAGCTTTAATCGACGGGTCATCCAGCGCCCACTGCAGATCGGCGGTGCGTAAATTGTCATCTCCGGCAAACTGATGAAACGATGCCCCAACAGTCTTCCCAATGACAACCTCCAGCCCCCAACTCTCTAATGTTTTTATGCCAACATCAATAGATCCACGTATAAAACTCGCAGGACAAACAATAGCGACTTTATCGCCTTCTTTCAGAAAATCAGGAATTTTGGACATATTTTTTTATCGCTAATGATCAAACAAAACCTTCATGGCTTCGAAGACACCAACCGCTATGCAAGCGAACTGAAGAATCTTTCTGGCCAATAACATCAAACACTTTCGAAAAAAAGGACCTCTACATTGCAAAGTCCGATTAGAAATATACTTGATATATGGTGCTTATATGTACAAATAAACGTAAATTTATCTAAGTTTTCTACCGCTATGTTGAATAATATTTCTACGATAACAAGAGGTTAAATAGCAGCGTATTTTAATCAAGTTGCCGTAATCGTAGAAATTAGCCAAAACAAGAATTCAAGAATAAATTGTTCGATATGACATGCATTTATATTGCATATAAACAGCAATTTATCTAAGTTTGCCAAAGGAAACAAGTACACACTTTAATATACTTTCAAGCATTGAGTATTCTAGATAAAAAACGTTATACCATCACATCGGCATTACCTTATGCCAATGGTCCTTTACATATTGGACACCTTGCCGGAGCTTATATCCCAGGGGATATCTTTGTCCGTTATCTGCGTCTAAATCAAAAAGATGTAGTCTATGTATGTGGTTCAGATGAGCATGGTGCGGCGATTACCATCCGTGCAAAAAAAGAGGGCATCACCCCACAGCAAATCATTGACAAATACAACAAACAAATCAAAGAAAGCTTTGAAGAGTTTGGTATCTCTTTCGATATCTATCACCGTACATCGGAGCCAATACATCACCAGTTATCGCAAGATTTCTTCTTGAACCTTTACAATAAAGGTGAATTTGTCGAGAAATTTTCGGAGCAGTATTACGATGAGGAATACCATCAGTTTTTGGCTGACCGCTATATTACGGGAACTTGTCCAAATTGTAAGTCTGAAGGAGCCTATGGTGACCAATGTGAGAAATGTGGAACATCACTTAGCCCAACAGATCTGATCAACCCGATTTCAACATTGAGCGGAAAGACACCGGTTTTGAAAGAAACAAAACATTGGTATCTTCCATTGGACAAATACCAGCCTTGGCTTGAAAAATGGCTGATCGAAGGAAAGAAAAATATCCTGAAGTCCAACGTTTTTGGTCAATGTCAATCGTGGCTTAAATCCGGTTTACAGCCGCGTTCAATGACAAGAGATCTGGATTGGGGCGTTGATGTACCTTTGGCTGAAGCAGAGGGTAAAAAACTCTATGTATGGTTAGATGCGCCTATCGGTTATATCTCAGCAACAAAACAATGGGCTTTGGATCATGGTAAAAACTGGGAAGACTATTGGAAAACCCATGAAAATCCAGCAGACGATTCTACGCTGATCCATTTTATTGGAAAAGATAATATTGTTTTCCACTGCATTATTTTCCCGGCGATTCTTCATGCACACGGCGACTATATTTTACCAGAAAATATTCCAGCCAACGAATTCCTGAACCTGGAGGGCGACAAGCTGTCCACTTCTCGAAACCATGCGGTTTGGTTACATGAATACCTTCAGGAATTCCCGGATAAACAGGATGAATTACGTTATGTATTGACATCCATCTTACCGGAAACTTCAGATGCGGAGTTTACCTGGAAAGATTTCCAAGCTCGGATCAACAATGAGCTGGTTGCTATTTTTGGTAACTTTGTCAACCGCGTCTTGGTACTTTCTCACAAATATTTCGATGGCAAAGTATTGAACGGCTCGCCACTAACAGCTGTAGATCAAGCGGTACTGGATGAACTAAAAGCATACCCTACTTCTATCAAATCGTCTTTGGAACAATTCCGCTTCCGTGAGGCATTGGCAGAATTTATGAATGTAGCGCGTCTGGGCAACAAATATCTTGCCGATGAGGAACCATGGAAAATCATTAAAACAGATGAGGAGCGTGTCAAAACAATCCTAAATGTAGCGGCTCAAATCGTTGCCAATCTTGCCGTTCTTGCACAACCGTTTTTACCGAAAACAGCTATCAAATTATTTGAAATGCTTAATTTTCCACAAGGAAACTGGAACGACGCAGGTTCAGATGCTTTGATCAAAACTGGACACCAACTGGGTGAAGTGCAATTGTTATTTGACAAAATAACCGATGAACAAGTCGACTTCCAACTAAACAAACTTGCTGAAGCAAAAGCAAAAAATCTAGCTGATAATGCAAAAGTTGCTCCTGCGAAAGAAAACATTAGCTTCGATGATTTTGTTAAAATGGATATCCGTGTCGGAACTATTGCAGCCGCTGAAAAAGTTGCCAAAACCAAGAAATTGTTAAAATTGACGATAGACACCGGCTTAGACACGCGCACAGTCGTTTCGGGTATCGCAGAATTTTTCAGTCCTGAGGAAATCGTAGGCCGTCAGGTATCTATCTTGGTCAACCTTGAACCTCGTGAAATCAAAGGAATTATGTCGCAGGGAATGATCCTGATGGCAGAAGATGCTGATGGACGATTGGATTTTGTCAAACCGGATACAACAATTAAAGTAGGAAGTACGGTACGTTAATATAAAACCGGCATTTCTTTTATACAAAAAGCCTGTTCGTATGAACAGGCTTTTTTTTCATCTCGACGGGACAAGAACGGTATAAGATTAATCCCTAAAAGAGTATACTCTGCAGTCGTTTTTTAAAGGCCTTCTCATCCATATAGTCATAGACGGTATCTTTCAGCTTCTTTATGATCTCCGTTCTGGATTCCGCAACCACCTTTTTCTTTTTGGTCAGCACATTGGAAAATGCTGTATTGGTAATCTCCACCTTTGTGGCAAACATATTGACATTCATGCTCGGGATAGATATCCCCATTACCAGACCTGGGAGCCCATGGATAAGCTCTGGACCACCCGAGATAGGAATTTGTCCCGCAAAAAAAGCTACTACATAGACCGAATCTTGAATAACACCATTTGCTCTCCGACAATCATATCCCGCAATATTTCGGTATTCATCCGTATATTTCCATTTAACCGCAGGCAAAGAATCTTTGAGCAACAACTGCTCATCTCCAAAAGGGAGCAACTTTAAAAACTCCTGATTTTGGAAATTAATATAGGTTTTTGAATCGGGAAGAATAGAATTATAGTAAGTCACATTACGATAATTCGCAGGATAATCCTGCTGCAAGGTTTCAAACAGGGTTTCATTATCGTAAAATTTCAAAATATGGTGGGTCACCACCTCAGCGGGCCCATTTTTCACGGCATTGTCGACCATCAGCTTATCCCAGGTATCTAAATCGGGCTTGCTGAGATAATTACGCTTTAAGAAATTCTGCACATGGAACTTCCGTTCATAGGTGACCGTTCCGCTGCTCGGAAAATAAGCATGTTGTGCGTGGGCTGTACCCGCACACAGCAATAATACCCAAACCATCAACTTGATATACTTACTCATTTGGCATCTCCTTTCATCTGTAAATAATTTAATTTTTCCATCGGCCAGATGGCTTTTTCTGTTAATTTAATCATGGACGGTTCATTGTTGTAAAATTGTAGATTACTTTTAGCATTCCATACCGACGCAATACGTCGTTGCTGGTCTGAATAAATGAAGTTCCATTCTGATAACGATACACTCCATTATTTTTGTTCAAAATATCATTGACAAATACCTGTACCTCCAAGGACTTATCTTTCAATAATTTCTTGGAAACATAACCATTCATATTAATGATATTAATGGATTCAAGCGTTTTTGTAGCGGCCTGATAATTCTGGTTTGTCGACAGGGAAATTTTAAAGTCTTTTGGTAAATAATAGGTAATCTCCGAGAACGTCCTGAATTTAAAAGTCGTCCGGTTCAACTCAGGCTGCAAATAGGAATTCATCTGCTCCGCACCAGGGCTCATGGAGATGTAAAAATCCATTTTGTTTGCTTTATATCGGCTAAAACCAATACTTGGTGCTACACTCCATGTTTGATTTCTATTGAGCTTTGGCTCTTCATTGAAGGAGGATAAGTAGCTAAATTGGCTGTTATACTGCGCATTCATGCCAAGATTCATTTTTAATCCCCATTTTTTCTTCAATACAAAACTGTATCCACCACCACCATACATACGCCAATTGTCTTTATCAATATTGACGTAGGAAATTTGCTGCGTACCTTTATCTAGATCATAGCGCACGCTATTGTTGATACTTTTCTTTCCTTGATCTGCACTCACATAAAAATAGATACTCTGATCCTTTAACTGCTTGTAGTTATTGAAATTAACTGAATAGGAGTTATCAAAGCCAGCTTTCAGATCTGGATTATCCAAATACTCGACGAGTGGCTGGGAATTTTGTTTCAACGGCTCTATTTGTGTCAACGAAGGCTGGCTCGTGCGGCCGCTGTAGCGGAAGCTTACATTTTTGCTTTTCGAGATTTTGTAGTTGATGGAAAGATTTGGAGCAACAGATGTCTGGTTCCGCTGCAGTATTGTATTCAGGTTGTTATAGGTTCTCTTGACCTGTTCAAAATCAACTCTATTGCTCAAATTTACTGTTAATGTATTCGACTTGTAATTCAAGGAGGCGTTGACACCATTTTTTAAACTGTTAAAATCAAAATCGTTTAGCAGGTTTTGGTCCAATACCGTATATTTTCCTGTAGCCGGATCTTTATCAAATGACTGATTGAGTGTTTCTGATTTATTTTGATTGAATGCATAACCTATTGCAGCGGTCAGCCTTTTAGAAAGCGGCTCCGAATAGGTTACTGAAGCACCGTAGGTATTATTCGCCAGCTTATCATTTTTATATTGATCGATCAAGGTTGTATCTCCGGAACTTTGGAAGAAGTTTTCCGAAAAATACTGTGTTTTGTTGCGATTTTGATCTGCATTCGCATTGACATTGAAAGTAATGGAGCGGCGGTCCTTTTTGAAACGACGTGTAAGCATCGCATTTATATTAAATCGATCCTGATCGTTATTTAAATCTGTCCTGGATGAAGTCCGTGTAATCAATGTGCCATCCAATTTACGTTGATCTGCTTCGGAATTGGATAAATTGTCACGGCTAGATTTGGTAAAGCCCATGGTGACAGTAAGGTCAGCAAGCGAATCAAGCTTATAGTCATACCGTAGATTTGCAATATTTGCCTGTGTTTCTGTTTCAGATGTGGTCACATTATTATCTACCTGTGCGCGTTCAGGAAGGTTATTCTGTGCGTTGTATGTACTTGTATTGTTGACATTGATCTGATTCCGCTTGAAGTTGACATTGATCTTATGCTTATCATCTTTGGACTTATCCGAATAGCTTGCTCCCATGTTGACAGCCTTAGGTACGCCACCACCATAGTATTTACCGTCCCATCCCCCATCAGAACCATCACCACCAGAGGAAATCATAATGCCTCCGCCCTCCATCATCTGCACATTGCTACTTCCGCCCACACCATATTTTTGGCTATCTTCAAACCCCAATCCGACCATTCCATCATTGGCCAGAATACCATAAGCAGCAATTTTCTGCGAGCCCTTAAACTTATTGAGCATGACTTTTCCGCCATAATATTTATCGGTACCAGCTCCCGCAACAGCCTGACCGAACATTCCCTTTTTCTTATCTTCTTTGAGCTTGATATCAATTGTCTGTGTACGTTCTCCGTCATCCACGCCGGTACGTACGGCAAGATCCGATTTCTTTTCATAGACCTGTACTTTGCTGACCATATCTGACCGAATATTCTTAGTGATTAGCGTTGGGTCATCGCCAAAAAACTCTTCACCATCAAGCAACACCTTTTTCACTTCCTTCCCCTGCGCGATGATCTTGCCTGATCCATCCATTGTAATACCCGGTAATACCTTTAGCAGGTCTTCCACTTTAGCATCCTTCTCTACTTTAAAACTACCTGCATCATATTCTATCGTATCGCCTTTGATCACCACCGGAATTTTACCATTTACCTGAACCTCTTCCAGCAGTAGAGCTGCCTTGGATAGCTTTACAATACCGATATCTAAGTCTTGGGCAGCCACATGGATATCCTTTACCAAGTCAGCATACTGTGGATAGGAAACCACCATTTTATAGGTACCTGTGTCTAGATTAGCAATTTGGAATGTTCCATTTTCCTTCGTCCGGCCAAATTTAACCAAAATCGAATCTTTGGGACTGAGCAGCGCGATTGAAGCTTGATGTAGTTTTGCGAGATCTTTGATATCTGCCACCGATCCCACAAGTTTATGTTGTGCATAGGACTTGGAACCCAGGACAGAAAATAAAAGAAACAAAACTAGGGAATAGGTTAGTTTCATAAATTTTCGTTTATATATTGTCGGGGTAAATATATAAATGTTGCTACGGAAAATTCGTAAAATAATGTTAAATAATTATGCAATTAATAAAATAGACTTGACTCCTTCAAATAAAACACGATAATACACTCTATACCAATTATTTTACCGCACACAAAAAGAGGCGTAACTTATTTGTTACGCCTCCAGTATAAATAGAAAAATATATTTTATTTCCTTTAATCTACATTCAGGTTCAATTCTTTTTCTTTATTGATTAAATGGGCAATACTTGTATCGTTTAAAATCTGCAACATGGCATTTCTCACCTCTACAAACGTATCGCGTATGCCACAGGCATGTTCCTGTGTACACTCTTCACACGAGCGGTAGAAGTTTAAGCTCACGCAGGGTAGCAAGGCTATGGGTCCATCGATCAGGCGCATCACCTGGGATAAGAAAACATCTTCAGGAGCCTTATTGAGGCTGTAACCACCACCAGCTCCTTTTTTGCTATAGAGAATTCCGGCATTTCGCATTTCAAGCAGAATTTGTTCCAAGAATTTTTTTGGAATATTCTCCTCCTGCGCAATCTTCACGATTTGCATCGGCTCATTACCGTAATTACGACCAAGCACCATCAGTGCCTTTATTGCATATTTTGTCTTTTTGGACAGCATAATTTGTTAACCCCCTGTTGAATTGCAAATTTACGTTTTTTATTCAATAGAATAAAACCTTCATGATTTCACGCATGCAGCAACAGTTTCCTTATTGCCCCAATACCGCCGTGATCGGTTTTCCGATGCTACCATTGGGCTCAGTAATGTGGAGTAGTGAAGAAATTGTCGGTGCAATATCCACAATATGTACCTCTGTATTAGATACACCCGGTTTAATTCCCCAACCCATAAATACCAAAGGAATATGAGAATCATAGCCAGACCAGGTACCATGTGTTGTACCAGTCGAGCGCGGCGTACCATCATACCATTGTGGCTCACAAACGATCTGAATAGCACCACTACGTTTAAAGTTGTAACCGTTGATCATTTTTTCGCGAATAGGCGCCGGGATCATCAGACTTTCCCCTTTTTCCATATCAGCAACATACGCGACACCTTCGGTATGGCGAAGTTCACGAATGATGGTCTCTTTTATTTTATCACGATCCAAGTTCAACGAATCAATCAATTGATTATTTAAGTGCACCTGGTAGTTCATCATGCTTTTAACAAGCTTCTCTTGTCCAAATTTTTCTTTAAGGGTTTTGTTAAGTCCTGTGATAATCTGACGAGAATAGAAATAACCACCATTTCCTTTCATATCCATAAAGAACCGAGAGTTATAAGAAGCACCATGATCTGCAGTCAGGAAGAAGGTATAGTTTCCCTTACCCACGGTCTTATCCAGGTAGTTGAAGAAATCAGCAAGCTGTTTATCAAGCTGAAGATAAATATCTTCAATCTCCACTGCTGTCAATGAATAACGGTGTCCAACGTAGTCTGTTGCTGAAAGGCTCACACAAAGGAAGTCGGTATTTTTAGTTGGGTTATTTCCCATCTGCTCATTTTTGATTGCTTCCATTGCCAGGTCCAAGGTAAACTGATTTCCCATTGGTGTGGTTTTGATCAGCTCATAGCCTTCGTCTTTCATTAGCTTAGAAGTTGCGCGCGGCAAAGTCGGTTTTTCTTCGCCAGGGTATTTACCTTCGTAAATATTATCATCTGCAATGCTGTTGGCCGCATAGGTACTAATATCATACATAGGCTTCCAGTCGCCTTTTAGGTACTTTTCAGCTAATTTACGCTTATTGAAGTCCACCACCCATTTTGGTAATTTATCCATGTAGAAATTAGAGGTGATCCAATCGCCTGATTTTGCTTCGAACCAATACGCCGCATCGGCAAAATGCCCCGCTGGCAAAATACCACCGCGGTCTTTGATGGCAATACCGATCACTTTGGACTTAAAGTTAGAAGCGAGTTTCAATTGATCCGTTACAGTCGATGCAAGCAAATTACGTGGAGACTGCTGCCCTTCCTTGGCGGTAGTCCCTACACCGACAACATTATCGTCCTGCGTACAGTACATATTTTTACCCGTCTGTTCTTCGATCCAGTCATTGCCCGCAATGCCATGTATGGAGGGAACGGATCCTGTATAGACCGAACTGTGCCCAATGGCTGTGTATGTCGGAATATAGTTAATCAATGTATTTTCACAGGAAAATCCTTCTTTCAAAAGTCGTTTGAAACCATCATTTCCATATCGATCCGCAAAACGATATAAATAATCCCAACGCATTTGATCCACCATCAGGCCGACAACCAATTTTGGTCTTTCCGGTTGTTGCGCCATGGACGAAAGTGCTGCTATTCCAAGGACGACACTTAAAAAAAATCTTTTAATCATAATCGTATTAAGTATTAAAATATTAGTTTTTTATTTCGTGTAAAGTATCCATCAGGCCTTAACAAAAGGAACAATAAATCGTAACATATTGGTAGCCCAAGTCTCCTGATATCGATTACTTCACTTCGCTAAAGTAGGGTTTAATCTTTTAAATGTGCTTTTAAAAATTGACCTGTATAAGAATCTTTACAATGGATAAGTTCTTCCGGAAGACCCGCAAAGACTAGCTTTCCGCCTTTATTTCCACCTTCTGGACCAATATCGATCACCCAATCTGCCGATTTGATCATATCCATATTGTGCTCGATCACCAATATACTGTTCCCTAGGGCAATCAGTGCATCGAATGATTTCAATAGCTTTTTAATATCCTGAAAGTGTAAGCCTGTTGTTGGCTCATCAAAGATAAAGAGTGTCTTCTTACTGTTATTACCCTTAATCAGGAAAGAGGCCAGTTTAATGCGCTGTGCTTCACCGCCAGACAAGGTACTCGAAGATTGTCCGAGCTTCACATAGCCCAGCCCAACGTCCTGTAAAGGCTGTAACTTAGCCAATATCTTCGGCTGGTCTGCAAAAAATGTGATCGCTTCATCCACACTCAGCTCAAGCACATCCGCTACTGACTTATTTTTGTAATGTACATCAAGTACAAATTGCTTAAATCTCTTTCCTCCACAGGCTTCACATGGCAAAATTATATCGGCCATAAATTGCATTTCAATCTTCACCTCGCCTTCACCCTGACAGATATCACAACGTCCGCCTTCCACATTAAATGAAAAGGCTGCCGGCTTCAATCCTGCCGCTTTGGCCGGCGCCTGGCTGGCATATAAAGCCCTGATCTCATCCCAGGCTTTCACGTAAGTCACCGGATTCGACCGTGAAGAGCGACCGATTGGATTTTGGTCCACCATTTCAATTTGTTCGACCTCTGTGATATCTCCTTCAATCGCATCATAAACACCTGTTTGTTCACCCGAATAATTACCGATCGATTTTTGCAAAGCCGGATAGAGAATACGTTTGACCAAAGAAGTCTTTCCGGATCCCGAAACCCCGGTGACCACGGTGAACGTATTTAAGGGAAACTGAACGTCAATCCCCTTCAGATTATTCTCATGGGCGCCTTTAATGGTCACGCTATTGGTCCATGGACGGCGTTTTTGGGGTACCTCAATCTGGCTTTTGCCACTGAGGTATTGACCCGTAAGACTTTTTGTGTCTTTCAGAATCTGCTGATATGTACCCGCAAAGACCATCTCGCCGCCATTGATTCCCGCTTCCGGTCCGATATCGATCAGGTAATCGGCAGCTTCCATCATTTCCTGCTCATGCTCGACCACTACAACCGTATTGCCAACATCGCGGAGGGATTTCAGCACAGAAATCAGGCGCTGTGTATCACGTGGATGGAGCCCGATACTGGGTTCGTCCAACACATAGATAGAACCTACGAGCGAACTCCCTAATGAAGTAGCCAGGTTGATCCGCTGCGACTCACCGCCTGAAAGGGTATTCGACAGCCGGTTCAGCGTCAGATAACTTAATCCAACATCGCACAAAAATTTCAACCTGTTATTAATTTCAGCAAGAAGTCTTTTGGCAATGACCAACTCATTACCGACCAGCGGTAAAGTTTTAAAAAACGCCAAAGCCTCCTCAAGCGGCATCAATACGATATCGGTGATGGACTTGCCCCCTACTTTCACATAGGTAGCATCTTTTCGCAATCGGGTACCGCGGCAATCCGGGCAATCTGTCTTCCCACGGTAGCGCGATAACATCACACGGTATTGAATTTTATAGGTTTGGGCTTCAAGTTCTTCGAAGAACTGGGTAAGGCCTTCAAAATATTGATTTCCCGTCCACAGTAGCTCTTTCTGCGCCGCAGTCAGGTCCATGTATGCACGATGTATTGGGAAATCAAATTTCAGTGAACTTTTGACAAGTCTCTGTAGCCACTCGCCCATTTTCTCTCCTCGCCAAGGTGCAATCGCGCCATCGTAAACCGATCGGCTCTTGTCTGGAATAACAAGATCGGGATCAATACCAATGATCTTTCCATAACCTTCACATCGACGACAGGCACCATAAGGATTATTGAAACTGAAGAAATTTGGTGTAGGTTCTTCAAAGGTTATGCCATCAAGTTCAAATTTATGGGAGAAATGATGTCGCTGACCATTTTCCTCCATATAGAGCTCGCCTTTACCCTCGAAAAAACCTGTTTGGACCGAGTCAGAAAGTCGATTGACAGTATCATCGTCCTGTTCAATGCGAACCCGGTCGACGACAATAAGTACTTCACCATCCTGGAGGTCTTTGTTGGCGATGGACTTATCATCGATAATAGTTTCGATTTTCTGCATACTATCACCATAGAAGACACGCACAAAACCTTTCTGTAACAGGAGCGACAGTTCTTCCTTAAGTTTACGCCCATGGGAAGGTATAAGCGGAGCAAGAAGTGTCACCGTTGTCCCCTCTTCTAAATTCAACGCAAAATCCACCACTGAACTCACACTGTCTTTGGTCACCTCGCGGCCTGATACAGGAGAAATTGTCTTGCCTATCCGGGCATACAACAATTTCAGATAATCATAGATCTCAGTGGATGTCCCCACCGTCGAACGAGGGTTGGACGTAATGACGCGTTGTTCTATGGCAATCGCAGGAGCAATACCTTTGATGTAATCCACCTCCGGTTTATTCATCCGTCCCATAAACTGTCTTGCGTACGAAGAAAGACTCTCGACATAACGTCGTTGTCCTTCGGCGTAGAGCGTATCAAAAGCTAAGGATGATTTTCCTGAGCCCGACATTCCAGTGATAACAACTAATTTATTTTTAGGGATATCAACGTCAATATTCTTTAAGTTATTAACTCTTGCACCCTTTATCTGAATATATTCTTTTGGAGTATGCTCCACCTGTTTACTCATAATAATCCTTATCTCACACAAAGTTACGTATTCTTGGCTGATTATATTCCTGCGAATTAAAAAGCAATTCGGTTTTCTATCACCTGAATTTCAAAAAAAGTTTATGATCTCGCATGCAGCAATAGCAATGATAACGAATTCTTTCTATCCATTAGCCGCCCTCGGTGAGTTCATTGGCCCCTGCATGATAACAAATAGGTCTAAAAGTAACAGATCCACAAATGTTTGCTAAGGCCGCGCTTTGAATTATCAATAACGAAAAAAGCCATCGAATCAGATTCGATGGCTTTTTTATATAGCTTTTAACTATTGACTATTGAAATTTCTTCGCGTTTACTTTACGCTCGTTTTCAGTCAAATAGATTTTACGCAGACGCATTGATTGCGGTGTCACCTCAATATACTCGTCAGCTTGAATATACTCCATACATTCTTCCAAGGAGAATTTGATTGCTGGTGCAATACGTACGTTGTCGTCAGAACCAGAAGCACGCATATTTGTCAACTGTTTTCCTTTGGTAACGTTGATCGTTAAATCATTGTCACGGATGTGTTCACCTAGGATTTGTCCTTCATATACATCTACACCTGGATCTACGAAGAAACGACCACGGTCTTGTAACTTATCGATGGAGTATGCTGTTGTTGAACCTGTATCCAAAGAGATCAATACACCAGCCAAACGACCAGGAATTGTACCTTTCCAAGGCTCGTAACCTTTCAAACGGTGTGCCATAACAGCTTCACCAGCTGTTGCTGTCAACACGTTGTTACGCAAACCGATGATACCGCGAGAAGGGATAGAGAACTCAAGATGTTGCATATCTCCTCTAGCTTCCATAATCAACAACTCACCTTTACGTTGGGTCACCAACTCAATTACTTTTCCTGACACATCAGAAGGAACGTCAACAACAAGTTCTTCGATTGGCTCACATTTTTGACCATCAATTTCTTTGATGATAACTTGTGGCTGGCCTACTTGCAATTCATAACCTTCACGACGCATTGTTTCGATCAATACCGACAAGTGAAGGATGCCACGTCCGTATACCAACCAAGCATCTGGAGACTCTGTAGGAACGACACGTAGTGCTAAGTTTTTCTCCAACTCTTTTTGTAAACGATCGTAGATGTTACGTGATGTTACCAATTTACCTTCTTTACCGAAGAAAGGAGAGTTATTGATGGTAAACAACATGTTCATTGTTGGTTCATCAATGCTGATAACTTCCAATTGCTCTGGATTTTCAAAATCTGCAATGGTATCACCGATATCGAAACCTTCGATACCTACTACGGCACAGATATCACCTGCATTTACTTCAGGCACTTTGATGCGGCCAAGGCCTTCAAATACCTGTAGTTCTTTTACACGTGATTTCACAACTTTTCCGTCACGTTTCACCAAAGAAACCGGTTGGTTTTCCTTGATCGTACCACGCGCAACACGACCGATAGCGATACGTCCTACGAACGTCGAATAATCCAATGATGTTACCTGCATTTGCAAAGTACCTTCAGATACTTCTGGTGCAGGGATATATTTGATGATGGCTTCCAACAAGTCCGTGAAGTCTTCAGTACGATTTTTCCAATCTGTAGACATCCATCCTTGTTTTGAAGAACCGTACAATACTGGGAAGTCCAATTGCTCTTCAGTAGCACCTAAGTTGAAGAATAGGTCAAAAACATGTTCGTATACTTCTTCAGGACGACAGTTTTCTTTATCGACTTTATTGACAACGACGATAGGTTTGATACCTAATCCCAAAGCTTTACCTGTAACGAAACGTGTTTGAGGCATTGGTCCTTCGAAAGCATCGACCAATAGCACTACTCCATCAGCCATCTTCAATACACGCTCTACTTCACCACCGAAATCGGCGTGACCTGGGGTATCGATGATGTTGATTTTAACACCTTTATATGTTACTGATACGTTCTTAGATACAATAGTGATCCCGCGCTCACGCTCTAAATCATTATTGTCTAGGATTAATTCACCAGCATTTTCATTTTCTCTGAATTGATTGGTAAAATATAAAATTTTGTCTACAAGCGTAGTTTTACCGTGGTCGACGTGAGCGATGATCGCAATGTTTCTAATGTTTTGCATTGAGCAAGAATATTTTTATAAAATTTTAGGGTGCAAAGATAAACATTTTGCACCATAAAATTTATAACTATGTGTATTTTATTTAATTACACCTAATTCTTTACCTACTTTGGTAAAGGCGGCGATTGCTTTATCCAGGTGAGCAACTTCGTGTCCTGCCGAAATCTGCACACGGATACGGGCTTTTCCCTGAGGTACAACAGGATAGTAGAAACCAATCACATAAATTCCCTCGTCCAACATCTTGGATGCGAATTCTTGCGCTAATTTCGCGTCATACAGCATCACAGGTACGATTGGATGGAAACCTGGTTTGATATCAAATCCAGCAGCCGTCATTTTTTCACGGAAATAAGTTGTATTTGACTCCAATTTATCGCGCAATGCAGTTGTCTCACTCAGCATATCTAAAACCGCTACAGAAGCTCCTGCAATTGCTGGTGCCAGGGTATTCGAAAATAGGTATGGACGTGAACGCTGACGTAACAAATCGATGATTTCTTTTTTACCGGAAGTGAAACCACCAGAAGCACCGCCTAAGGCTTTGCCCAAAGTGCCCGTAATAATGTCTACACGATCGATAACATTGAAAAGCTCGTGTGTACCACGTCCCGTTGCACCGATAAATCCAGTACAGTGCGACTCATCGATCATCACTAGCGCCTGGTATTTGTCTGCTAGATCACAGATCTGATCCAATGGAGCTACAGATCCATCCATCGAAAATGCGCCATCTGTAACAATGATTTTATGTCTAGCACCAGATGCAGCCTGCAATTGTGCTTCCAAATCAGCCATATCTGCATTTTTATAACGGAAACGTTGTGCTTTACACAAACGAACACCGTCAATGATAGAGGCGTGATTCAATTCGTCAGAAATGATGGCATCTTCAGCACCAAATAAGGGTTCAAACACACCACCATTCGCGTCGAATGCTGCCGCATATAAAATAGTATCTTCTGTTCCGAGGAACTTTGAAATTTTTGCTTCTAATTCTTTATGCACATCTTGGGTACCACAGATGAAACGTACGGATGACATTCCATAACCATGTGTATCAATCGCTTTCTTAGCTGCTTCGATTACTTTGGGGT
The DNA here is from genome assembly GCF_002440385.1 of Sphingobacterium sp. UBA6317. Classification (NCBI taxonomy): domain Bacteria; kingdom Pseudomonadati; phylum Bacteroidota; class Sphingobacteriia; order Sphingobacteriales; family Sphingobacteriaceae; genus Sphingobacterium; species Sphingobacterium sp. UBA6317. The sequence goes on from NZ_DJTD01000002.1 coordinate 73,515, forward strand.
GCGAAGACAGACCCAAATAATTGTTCGCACAAAAATTGACAACTTCCTGTCCTGTACTCACTTTGATGTCTGCTCCTTGAGGCGTAACGATTACACGCTCTTGTTTATACAATCCCGCTTCTTTGATTGCTTCCAATTCCTTTTCTAAAACTGGTTGTAATGTATTGTACATAATTCGATTTTATTTTTTTATACAATATTACAGTTTTTCATTGAGATAATGTGTTTTTCAATGGCTAATGAAGCGATCAATAGCATAATTTTTTCGCAATGCTATTGATGGTTTTCATTGGAATAAGTTGCTTTACCTTTCGAGAAAAGGGCTATTCACGGAGAATTCACCCCAAATCAATGATTTGGTAACATTAAACCGATTGCATAAAATTCCTTTTTTCAATCGCCCTACTTTTCCTCTTGCTTTGATAGCGACCAACAGGGAGACATCTTCGGGCTGCAAGCAGGGTGAATGTAAAAATAGAGCGATAGGGTGGCCAATGTGAATTACTCGTAACGAAGCGCGTCGACGGGATCCAGTTTAGACGCTTTTGAGGCGGGGTAATAGCCCGATAGCATACCAACGAGTCCACATACCGCAAAACCTAAAATTATCGCTCCCCAAGGTATAATAAAGGATGTGCCGAGCTGTAGCGCCAGGATATTACCGATCAGGATACCAATAAAGATTCCGGCCACACCTCCGATCATACAGATCACGATGGCTTCCATCAAAAATTGTTTCCGTATAACACTCGGTGTTGCACCGATCGCCTTGCGTATGCCGATCTCCCGGGTACGTTCAGTAACCGAGACTAGCATAATGTTCATCAATCCGATTGAAGCTCCCACAAGGGTTATAAAAGCAATCACCACGGCTCCCAAAGTAACCATAGCCATATTTTGCATCAGCATCTGGGCAACCGCATCTGATTTGGTGATTTCAAAATCATTGGACTGCCGTGATGTCAATCCGCGGATATTCCGAAAGACGATGGTAGCTTCGCCGATTGCGGCTTCCAATCGCATCGGATCATTGGAAGAAACAGTTATCACATAGGAGGGCTCGGTACCCTGCATCACTGCCCGGGCCTTGATCAGTGGAATAAAGCAGGCCCTATCCCCGCCCATCCCGGCAGAAGAACCTTTACTTTTTAAGACTCCTATCACCAAATAGCGGATATTGTTAACCGTAATAAACTGCCCTATTGGATCAATAATTTCGTTGAATAGCATTTTACTCACTTCACTACCGATGATAATCACGCCACTACCTGTTTCAACCTCCCGCGTAGAAAAATTACGGCCTTCGCTAACAACATACCCTGATGTCTGCAGATAATTTTCATCTGTCCCGATCAGGCCGATATTGGGGTTTGTTTTTTTGGATTGATATTTTGCGGTCGTATTCCAACTTACATTAGCACTGATCGATGTCAGCGCATTAAAGTGAAAATCCTGTCTGAATCTTGCAGATTGTGCATAGGTAATATTAGCAAAGACTTTTGAGCGAGTCCCTTCATTACCGATCCGGACATTTAATCCCCGGTTGCGTATGTTGAAGGAATTTGATCCCATGGATGAAAAGGAATCTGTTAGCGAGTTTTTCATGGCATCAATCGAGGTCAATACTCCTATTAATGCCATCATCCCTATGGCAATGATCAGTGCTGTCAAAAATGTCCGCAGCTTATTCCCTACAATGGACTGTAGTGCAAGCTTGACATTTTCAACATAAGACATTTTTACGGCCATAGAGCTGGTATTTATAATTTGTAGGGATGAAAATACTGTAATTCCAGCACAAAACCAAAAAGGCAATTTACTTCCAAGAAATAAATTGCCTTTTGGATGGAATCTGACCTATCCATGCAAGCGGATTATGTTGATTTTGTGGCCATTTTCTGTCTTAATTAATTCTTTTCAATGTCTCGGTGCGTCCAAGCAAGCTCACACCAACATAGCCCCTGATATCAAGCTTATCTCCTTTTAAGGTCATCTTGCAGCTATACGTTTTGCCCGATTTCGGATCGTAGATCTTGCCATCAACATAAGTATTGCCATCTTTATCAAAATTGGTCAAGATTTCGAGTCCTTGCACATTTCTGCCCTGCAATGCTTTATCTGGGTTTTTTATATCTTTCTTAGGCTGACCGGCTTCATTATTTGGAAATTTCAGCCAATAGAGTTTTCCAAAAAACTTATCGCCTTTCTTGTAAATTTCAACACGACCTTCGCCGCTTGGGTTTTCCCACTTTCCGATGATGGGATCGGTCTGCGCAAATAATGCCACTGTAGTAAGCAGCATTATGAATGACATCATAATTTTCTTCATGGGTCTATTATTTTATGAACTTAATTCTTTCAATTTCCCCGCTATTGGCGATCCGATCGCTTGTTTAAACGACTTAAATACGTCTTTCAATTCTTTTCCACCATCGGCAATCGTCATACATAACACGCATAATCGTTGATGACCATACGGCTAGAGCATGCATAGCTTCTGAATAAATATACAAAATATTTACTATGCTTGCATATATTTTTTATTCCAGTATTGCTATTTATCAATCAGCCCCAGTTATTAATACAAGTTAACGATCCATCCATCCATCCATCCATCCATCCATCCATCCATCCATCCATCCATCCATCCATCCATCCATCCATCCATCCATCCATCTAACCCCAAAGATTAAAAACGATAATTTAAACAAAGTTTGGCATTGGGTTTGTACGACAATTATTATATTATTACTTTATTTACTCGTTATAAATTAGCACATATTATGAAATTTATTATTAGTCTTTTAGTTACTGGCCTGGTAGTCGCAATTGCTTGCTGGGTTGTCCCTGGTGCGGAAGTTGCTGGTTTCGGCTGGGCGATCGTTACAGGACTTGTCATTGGATTTGTCAACGCCACTGTGGGATCGATTTTAAGGTTATTTACTTTCCCATTGAATTGGATTACCTTGGGTCTAGTTTCCTTTATTATTACCGTATTAATGGTCTTGTTGACCGATTCACTTCTCGGCTCCAAATTTGATGTACATGGATTTTGGACCGCAGCGCTGTTTGCCATTGTCGTTGCCATATTGGAAATGATTATTGGCAGTATGTCAAAAGATTAAGAGTACATTCATTACATAGCATAAGGGGCTATCCAAAAAATTGGATAGCCCTTTTTCACATTCCTCCATTGAAATAACCTATCAGTTGAAATATATTTTTTACCGGTCCGATTCCTCTAAAATAGTCGTCTTTATGGATGAGTTTATCCCCATTCCCTCGCTTTTTACGGCAGAATTCGGTAAATTTAATTCTCATAAAGAACCGCTGATATATGTGCGAACACAACCACGAGCATAGCCATGCCACACCGGAGCATGGTCTTACAACAAAGGAACAGCCTTGGTGGATCACCCAACGTAAGCTCCTCATGGCACTCACCATCTTACTTACTTTACTCCTATTGAAATATGCGTTTAAGATCAGCCTTCCCTTTGGCATCAGCTTGACCTTAAATAGCGTTGCCTACCTTCTCGCGGGAATCCCCGTTATTCAAATGGCATTTCGCAAGGCAAGCCGTGGTGATATTTTTAATGAATTTTTTTTAATGACCGTTGCAACCTTGGGTGCTTTCGCCATTGGAGAATTTGAAGAGGGTGTCGCGGTAATGGTATTCTACCAAATCGGAGAGTGGTTTCAGGATACTGCCGTCGATAACGCCAAGAAATCAATTAAATCGCTATTGGATATCCGTCCCGATAAAGTAACGGTGCTGCGCAACGGGCAACAGCAGCAGGTAAATCCAAAAATCGTCACAATCGGTGAAATTATCCTTGTAAAAGCAGGAGAAAAAGTGGCGCTGGATGGTAAATTGAAAACGGAGAAAGCCGCATTTAATACCGCAGCATTGACTGGAGAGAGTAAACCCGATACAAAATATAAGGACGAAGCTGTTTTTGCAGGCATGATTAATCTGGAAACGGTTGTTGAGATCGAGGTAACCAATACATTTGAGGATAGCAAATTGAGCAAAATTCTCGAAATGGTCCAGGATGCTACCGCACGGAAGTCCAAAACACAATTGTTTATTGCCAGATTTGCCAAAATATATGTTCCTATTATTTTCGGCCTCGCGCTTTTGGTTCTTATTTTACCCCTGTTTTTTGTTCAGGACTATAGTTTTAAAGAATGGTTCTACCGGAGTTTGGTCTTCTTGGTGATCAGCTGTCCCTGTGCCCTGGTTGTTTCGATTCCCTTGGGGTATTTTGGTGGTATAGGTTTAGCCTCCCGAAATGGTATATTATTTAAGGGCGGGAACTTTCTCGATGCCATCACTTCAGTCGATACCGTTGTCATGGATAAAACGGGCACGCTTACAGCTGGTGTATTTGAGGTAACGGAAGTTTTTGCCGTCAATGGAGATCCAGCGGAATTACTGAACTATGCGAAAGCTATTGAGGCACATTCAACACACCCCATTGCGAAGGCGATCGCCAGTTATCATTCCGGCAGTGCCGCATTGCAAGCTGAGAAAATCCAGGAAATAGCAGGCCACGGACTTTTCGCCACTGTTAACGGAAAGCCCACACTCGCGGGCAATAGCAAATTACTGGACAAATTCAATATCAGCTATCCGGCAGAGCTAAGGCAAATGGCCTACTCCATTGTATTACTTGCCATCGAAGGTCACTATGCGGGTTATATTACTGTTGCAGATCGAATTAAACCAGATGCCAGGACTGTGATCCAAGCCATGCATGCTCAAGGTTTGTATACAGTCATGTTATCTGGAGATAAAACAGCGGTGGTAGATGAAGTCGCCAAAGAACTTGGACTCGACAAAGCCTATGGCGATCTTCTTCCTGAGGATAAAGTAAGCCATGTACAGCAGCTGATTGACCAAGGACGCCGCGTTGCCTTTGCCGGCGATGGCGTAAACGATGCCCCTGTAGTTGCCTTAGCACATGTAGGTATTGCTATGGGCGGACTGGGAGCTGATGCAACCATTGAAACTGCTGATGTGGTGATCCAGAACGATGAACCCCACAAGATCCTGTCTGCCATCAAAATCGGTAAAATTACCCGAAGCATTGTCTGGCAGAACGTCATTCTCGCGATGGGGATCAAAATCATTGTCTTGGTTCTTGGTGCCGGTGGTGTTGCAACGCTCTGGGAAGCCGTTATCGCCGATGTTGGGGTAGCACTTTTGGCTATTTTAAATGCCATTCGAATCCAGCAGAAAAAAGTCTAACTAAAAGCGGGGCTGTCCAAAAGTTGAACAGCCCCGTTTCTTCTATTTCATCCCGGATCTAATTTAGATCACAAAGAGCAATTTTAATCCCGCCAAGCTTTATAGGCATTGATCAATCCATTGGTAGAAGAGTCATGACTCATAACCGTATTGGCGTCACTTAATTCCGGAAGGATTTGATTGGCCAATTGTTTACCTAGCTCCACACCCCATTGATCAAAACTATAAATATTCCAGATCACACCCTGCACAAAAATCTTATGCTCATACAATGCGATAAGTCGTCCTAAAGTGCGTGGCGTCATTTTTTTGAATAGGATGGAATTCGTTGGGCGATTACCTTCAAAAACTTTATAGGCTTTCAGTGCTTCAATTTCCGGGTCCGACTTTCCGGCTTTCTTAAATTCAGCAACCACTTCGGCTTCCGTTTTGCCATTCATCAAAGCCTCAGTCTGCGCAAAAAAGTTAGACAACAGCAATTGGTGGTGGTTTCCGATCGGATTAAGACTATTGGCAGGTGCAATGAAATCACAAGGAATCAACTTGGTGCCCTGGTGAATCAACTGATAGAAGGCGTGCTGCCCGTTCGTACCAGGTTCACCCCAGATAATCGGTCCAGTCTGATAATCCACCTGTTGACCATTGCGATCAATATACTTACCGTTACTTTCCATATCCCCTTGCTGGAAATAAGCGGCAAAACGGTGTAGGTATTGATCGTAAGGAAGAATTGCGTGACTTTCCGCTTGGAAAAAATTATTGTACCATACACCAAGCAAAGCCAATATCACGGGAATATTGGATTCAAAGGAGGTTTCCTTAAAATGAACATCCGCTTCATAGGCACCTTTCAACAGTTCCTCGAAATTATCGAAGCCTATTGCCAAACTGATTGAAAGACCTATTGCAGACCACAGGGAATAACGTCCGCCCACCCAGTCCCAAAACTCAAACATATTCTGGGTATCTATTCCAAAGGCACGTACTGCTTCTGTATTGGTGCTCAATGCAGCAAAATGCTTAGCGACATCTTCCTGAAGGGCACCACTGGCCAGAAACCAATCTTTAGCGGTATGGGCATTGGCCATCGTTTCCTGTGTTGTGAAAGTTTTTGATGCAATCAAAAACAACGTTGTTTCAGGATCCACAGCTTTCAATGTTTCAGCAATGTGCGTACCGTCTACATTAGAAACAAAATGGACATTTAACCGCGTCTTATAAGCTTTTAATGCTTCTGTTACCATCACAGGGCCGAGATCTGAACCTCCAATACCGATATTAACTACATCGGTAATTTCTTTTCCTGTATATCCTTTCCACTGGCCAGATAGAATCTCTTCGGTGAAAGTTCTCATGTGTGCCAACACTCGTTTAACATCAGGCATGACGTCCTTTCCATCCACATATACGGGTTGGCCGGATTGGTTTCTCAAAGCGGTGTGTAACACCGGTCTGTTTTCGGTCACGTTGATCCGCTCGCCCGAGAACATAGCCGCTATCGCTTCTTCAAGACCACATTCTTTAGCCAGCTGTACCAAGAGCGCTTTTGTCTCTGCAGTAATCCGATTTTTGGAGTAATCCAAAAGTATATCTTCAAAAGCGATCGAGAACTTCTCAAAACGTGCGGGATCTGCGGCGAAAAGTGTGCGTAAATCATTTTTTTCGCTATTGTTAGATAGCCCTGATAAAGAACCAAAATGCTGTGCTAGATTCGTATAGGCCGCAGTCTTTGTAAAATTAATTTTTGGGAACATACTGTTTTTACTGAAATTAGTTGTTTTAAACATCAATAAGAGCCTTCTGTATTTCATTGTTACACATCGTGTAGATCCTTAAATGAAGGTTTATTCTGTTGACAATACCAAAACTAAAAAAAAAAGGTCAAATTATCTCTATTTGACCATCTATAGGACGCGAAGTTATTAAGATAGAAGCGCGAATTTATTAATTAAAATTTCTACTTTAGCGGATATGACAAAAGAACAAATTCAAGACTTGAGGGATCGTGTTACTTCCCTGAGGAGGCATCTTTGACATCGATGCACGCAAAGAAGAAATAGAAAGAGATCAAGCTATTACGCTTGAAGCAAGCTTTTGGGATGATTCCAAAGCTGCAGAAAAAATACTCTTGGCCATAAAAAACCAAAAGGTATGGACAGACCACTTCGACGAAGTTGCAGCGGCGGTTGAAGACGCCTATGTCATGTATGAATTCTTCCAATCTGGCGACGCGAGTGAAAAAGAAGTGGACGATCAATATAGAGTAGCTTTAGAGAAAGTCGAGGAGCTCGAGTTCAAAAACATGCTTAGTGCCGAAGAGGATCAGCTGGATGCAATCTTACAGATTACAGCTGGTGCCGGAGGAACTGAAAGCTGTGACTGGGCTGCCATGCTGATGCGGATGTATATTATGTGGGGCGAGAAAAATGGGTATAGGGTGACCGAACAAGATTCGCAGGAAGGTGATGTTGCAGGTATCAAGAGTGTAACGTTACAGATATCCGGAGATTTTGCTTATGGCTACCTGAAGGGCGAAAATGGTGTACACAGGCTCGTTCGGATTTCTCCATTTGATTCCAATGCAAAACGCCATACCTCGTTTGCTTCTGTTTATGTCTATCCTTTGATTGATGATAATATTGAGATTGATGTTAAGGATTCAGAAATCGAATGGGATACTTTCCGCTCGGGTGGTGCAGGAGGTCAGAATGTCAATAAAGTGGAAACAGCTGTTCGATTACACCACAAACCTACTGGCATTATTATTAAAAATCAGGAATCCAGATCGCAATTACAAAACAAAGAAAATGCGATGCGCTTATTGAAATCACAGTTATATGAGATTGAAATGCGTAAACGCCAGGAAGCTACCGCTGCTATTGAAGGAAACAAAAAGAAAATCGAATGGGGATCCCAAATTCGAAATTATGTCCTCCATCCTTACAAGTTAATTAAAGATTTACGGACCAATTACGAAACCTCCAATACACAAGCTGTCCTGGACGGTGATCTAAATGATTTTCTAAAAAATTATCTAATGGAATTTGGTGGATAAAGACTATTCCGAAACTTGATGATATTGAAGACGTCCCCCTTTGGAGGCGTCTTTTTTTTGTATTATCCTTTGCTTTTTTTATTTGGCTTAAGCTGAATTTCTTCAACCTGCACATTGCCCCCTTTCCTACACAGTTTGTCACAAAAACTGTCAATTTCTTTTAACAATCTGCATGCAAATGTTAAAAAACCTTAAAAGTCTATTGAATCGATCGTCGTTATATTTTGGCATAATTCTGTTACAATAAAATCACAAAACACTAAAAATCAACAGATTAATTACTTATTATTTGTATCAAGAACGTTACAATTAGAAGGGATTGCTTATTTTTGGCACGAAATAAAGGCATGTCTTTTGCGTTAATGGAATCGTAATATTTTCATTACAAAAGATACCGACAGCGGTATCTCTTTAAACACTGAACGAAAGAATGTATATCTAAAATAGAACGGTTATGAATTACATGAAAGGCAACTCGATCGTATCCAAGCAGATGACCAAAAAATGGAAGCCTGCGGTATATGATGTAAATGCAGGAGAAAAGCGATCTGATCACACAGTGAGCAAAAACGAGGAAAGCAACTTTGGACCAAAAGAATATGGTATTTTTGGAGCCACTTTTTTTATACTATTTGCGTCAGTTTTTGGCGTATACATGCTTCAACCAGATTTTGACGCATTACGTTTCCAACGTTTAGACAGCATCGGCGGAACATTTTTAATTGCGTTGGGAATATTTCTTGCTGTTGTTGCTATCAGCTTTTTGATTTTTTTGATTGTACTGCATCGTAAATATAAACCCATTGCTTCAGTATCGGACGATGAGCTACCGACTTGTACGATTATCGTTCCAGCTTATAACGAAGGACAATTAGTTTATGATACCTTACATAGTTTGGCTAGCAGCGATTATCCGGAGAAGAAATTGCAGATTATTGCAATCGACGACGGTAGTAAAGATAATACCTTTGCTTGGATACAACGTGCCAAAATGGAATTGGGCGATCGTGTTGAAATTTATCAGCAGCCCAAGAATATGGGTAAGAGACATGCCTTGTACCGTGGATTTAAGTTAGGTACGGGAGAGATTTTCATCACGGTTGATAGTGACTCTATTGTTAAAAAGGATACCATACGTAATATGGCGAGTCCATTTGTAACAAACAAGGAATGTGGGGCAGTTGCGGGTAATGTGCGTGTATTGAATACTAAAAAAGCGATTATACCGCGTATGTTGAATGTGAGCTTCGTATTCAGTTTTGAGTTTGTGCGTTCTGCACAAAGTATGTTGGGTACTGTCATGTGTACACCAGGAGCATTATCTGGCTATCGTAAAGAGGCTGTCATGAACTGTTTGGAAGATTGGATTAACCAGACTTTTATGGGACAACCGTCTGATATCGGTGAAGATCGCGCGATGACCAATATGATCCTGAAACAGGGGTATCATGTTCTATTTCAATCCAACGCATACGTTTATACCGACACACCTGTACGTTACAAAAATCTGTACAAGATGTTTATCCGTTGGGAACGAAGCAACGTGCGTGAAAACATTGCGATGAGTCAATTTGCATTTAAGAATTTCCGTCAGGGACCTAAATGGGGAGCACGTATCTTATTGCTTATGCAATGGAAAAAAGTGTTATTGTCTTATCCGATGATATTACTGATGTTATGGACCGTATTTCATTATCCACTGATGTTCTTAAGCTCAACATTGGTCGGTATCTTAATATTTTCCAGCGGCCAGGCCTATTTCTTTGCTTCCAAAAACTCGGATGCCAAAGAAGCTTTCTGGGCATATAGTTACAGTATATTCTACGCCTTCAGTTTATTCTGGATTACACCCTATGCCATAGCAACAGCTGGACGCAGAGGTTGGTTGACAAGAGGTTAAATTTAAAGCAAAGAACGTATATTTACAGCTATATATGAGAGATTTTCAGGTAAAAAAAATTGCCATCATTGGTCAAGGATATGTCGGATTGCCGTTAGCAATAGCATTTTCCGATTATTTCCCCGTGATTGGATTTGATATTAATGAAACACGTATTGATGAACTTAGGCGCGGTGTTGACCGTACACTGGAAGCTGATAAAAAAGAACTGGAACGTGCAAGAGAGCTATTTCTCACATCAAACCAAAGTAAGGGATATGATGCGAGTAATTCTACCGCAGACATTGCTGATGCAAACGTATACATAGTCACTGTACCAACTCCGATAGATCGCTATAATTCACCAGACTTGTCACCATTGTTGGAGGCATCTAAAATGATTGGCGGATTATTAAATCCGGGCGATTTGGTTATTTATGAATCTACCGTCTATCCTGGTTGTACTGAAGAAGAGTGTATACCTGTTTTGGAAAGTTGCTCGGGATTAAAATTTAACCAAGATTTTTTTGTTGGTTATTCACCAGAACGTATTAATCCAGGCGATAAAGTAAATTCACTTCAAAAGGTCATGAAAGTGACTTCTGGAAGTACACCTGAGGCAGGATTGGTGGTAGATGGACTTTATAAGAATATTATTGAAGCCGGGACACATTTGGCGCCCTCAATCAAAGTTGCCGAAGCTGCCAAGGTGATCGAAAATGCGCAGCGCGATGTAAATATCTCCTTTATGAATGAGCTCGCGCTAATCTTCGACCGTGTAGGAATAGATACACAGGATGTGTTAGATGCTGCGGGCACAAAATATAATTTTCTACGTTTTAAACCAGGACTAGTGGGCGGTCATTGTATTTCTGTAGACCCCTACTACCTCGCTCAAAAAGCAACTCAACTAGGTTATCACCCACATGTTATTTTATCTGGAAGAGAAGTAAATGATCAGATCGCCTCCTTCATCGCATCAAAAGTGGTGAAATTGATGATTCAGAAAAACATCAAATTTGAAGGGGCAAAAGCGTTAGTATTGGGCATCACCTTCAAAGAAAACTGTCCTGATATGAGAAATAGTAAAGTTATAGATATGATTCAGGATCTTCAAGAATTTGGTCTAAAAGTCGACATTTATGATCCATGGGTCAATAGAGATGAAGTGAAATCACATTTTAATTTAAAACTATTATCGGATCTTCCCGAATCTGCAGATTATGACAGTGTTATTCTGGCTGTGGGACACCGAGAGTTCTTACATTTAGATCTCAATAATTTAAAAAAGAACCCATCCGTAGTTTTTGATATCAAGGGCATACTCGATCGAAAATTTGTAGATGCCCGCTTATAAAGATCCGTTCTAATAGTATTTTTTCAAATCCTGATCTACTTGTCAAAAATTTAAGCAGATCAGGATTTTTAGTATCTGGCATTTTGTGCAATCGTTTGATAAAAAAACATTACTATATTTCTGTTTTTAATATTAACTCAACACCACAATTATAATTTAACCTAATTAAACTAGGGATGTTACACAAATTGCGGTAATCATGAAACAGTTAGATGACACAGAACTATTCGCATGGATTCAAGCAAATGACCGTCATGCTTTTTATTCTTAAAAAGTATACACGACCTTTCGGCTTATAGCCAACTTACGCTACCAGTTTCGACGTCATAGTTCGCTCCGACAATTTTAATTTTACCCTCTTCTTCCAATTTCCGGAGCGTTGAACTCTGTTTGCGAATGTCACGGATTGCATGTTTAATATTCTGTTGATTTAGTTTTTCAAGCAGTACACTATTTTTAGAAGAACGTTCTTCCCCCTGCTCGATCACTTCATTGATGATCGGGTCGAAATGATTAATCAAATGATTTAGGTTATCCATTCCCATACCCTCGATCTGCGCCGCATCCAATCCTCCTTTTAATGCCCCACATTTGGTATGCCCCAAAACGACAACAAGTTTAGAACCGGCCACATTGCAACCAAACTCCATCGATCCCAAAATATCCTGATTGACAAAATTTCCGGCAATCCGGATACTGAAGATATCACCCAGTCCCTGATCAAATATAAGTTCAGCTGAAGTACGGCTATCGATGCAGCTTAACACCACGGCGAATGGCCACTGCCCTTCACGTGTAGCGTTCACCTGTTCGAGAAGATCGCGGTTAGCTTTCAGGTTATTAACAAAGCGCTTGTTTCCTTCTTTCAGGAAGTCCAATGCCTTTTGTGGGGTAATTGTTGATTGTGTTTCGTACGTATGTGCCTTCATAAAATTATATTATTTGGAATAGTAAAGGTAAAATTAATACGTTACATTTTAATTACCAACAAAACAAAATACCTCCCTCAACGTAAAACCGAATTAATATTCCTTAATCTTGCCTTATTTAACCACAGTGACTTCTTTCTTTTCGTAATAGTCCATCCAAGCTTTAATTCTTCCGACAAACATTTTAAGATAGTTTTCTGTCAAAAATATATTGGACCAATCAAATCTTTGCGCCTGTATGCCAAGATAAAAAATAAAAATAGCAGCGCCAGCTTTCGGTATTAACCTGAGCTCTTTTTCAGATAAAGGTCTATTACTTTGGTATCCACGCAGGAAACTTTGGATTTTTAATTCATACAGCTCTTTATCTGATTCTATGAAAAACAGCTGTTTGCAGAAATATCCAACGTCTAAAATTTGCCATCCATTTCCACAAAAGTCAAAGTCAAAAATGGTAATCTCATGCTCGTCTGTAACAGCCATATTATCATACCAGATATCCATATGTATAATTCCGGTTTTCGTATGATCAAAATCTGAATTTTGAAAATTTCTGCCAAACTCCTTGATGAATTCCATTTCTGGCAACTTGTCTGAGAAGAATTGTTGTAAATACGCATAAGGTAATTCTATAAGCGACTTCTTATTGTAAGACACACGGTTAATGTTCTTGTTTTCGGTATGGTTATGGATATTTGCCATTAGAGAACCTATCCGAAAGCACGTTTCGATGTCCATAAATCGAATTTTCTCCCCTTGAGCAAAGGAAAAAAGTACAACGTATCTGATTCCTTCAGGCGCATTTATTTCTTGAATGAACCCTCCGTCTTTATCTTCAATTGGAAAAGAAACGCTTAAATTATTCTTCTTCAATGATTTCAAAAATTCAAGTTCTTCAATAATTTCGGATTTTGACCGCCAATTATGACTATAAACGCGCAAAACGTATTTCGTTTCGCTGTTGGAAAGAAAATACGTATGGTTCATTCCTGTTCTGAATAAGGAACATTGGTATTTGTCGTCTAGGCCATATCTATTTATCACAAAATCGCCTAATTGTTTGGCAGAAAGAGTAGAAGCTATAACAGGAAATGTTGTCATTTTTTTTCTGGAAGTTCGTATTGGTTTTGTAGATACTCAAAGATAAAAAAAGCTTGCAATATGAATTGCAAGCTTTTTTAAGTTTTTAATCTTTCGATCTGTAGCCCGTAGGGGAATAACACTCTTCGGGCAATAATCTCTTTATCAGTGTTTTACAAACTTTCGTTTTCCCAACTCACTGAATCCCTCACTGGTTTGACATACGTTTTAGCTGCAATTGCTATGATGCTAAGATACAAAATTTCTGTGATGTAAGAATGAAATATCAACGGAAAAGGGCTTTGCGAAGGCGGGGCTTTTACAAACTAAAAGTTCAACTAAAAACTGAACCGAGCAAAATCCATTTTCGTTTTTTCAAACTTACAAAAAAATAAAAAACGAAATGGTTTTTGCGGCTGAAATTGCGAAAATCGTCAACGCAAGGGACATTCACCCCGCTTTTGCAAAACCCATGTTGTACGCAGTCTCTTTAATCACTCCAAGGTATCCTCATTCCAGTACCTTGACAAGCAAAACAAATACCTCCTTGATAGTAATTATATTCAGGAAGAAACCCTGTTCCGCCACATCTTTCACAAGTTTCAGTTAATATTTTCTCTGATAATCATTTGTCAAAATAAATTGGAACCCCTTCTGTTTCATGAACTTTAATATGACAATCTGTACATAATGTTGTTAACGCGTCATCATATTCCCATGGCAACAAGTTCCTTATATAGTCTCTCCTTAAACCACCCATAACTTACTGATTATTAGTATTTTCGGTTTAAAATAGCTTGTTTTTTATTGCAAGAATTTGTATCTTAGAGCTTTAAAAGCTTGCAAATATGTTGGGGAAAAATCCAGAAAAGAAGCCAGAATTATTCCGCCCAATGTTGGTGGATTTTA
>NZ_DJTD01000045.1:0-106649 GCF_002440385.1 Sphingobacterium sp. UBA6317
AAAACATTTAAATTTATCATGGCGGTGTGTTATAATTTTGCAATTTAAATATAGCAACTTTGCTATATCCAAACACCGCCACTTTTTAAACGTTTAGGACGCAAGTGAAGATAAGTTTAAAAATAATCCCAAGAGAGGAATTCCTTTCAAGCGAGGAATTGAAAAGTATCACAGGTGGAGAAACGGGCAGTGATGCAGAGGGTGGCTTATTTTGTAAATCAACATCGTGCACCCTTTCTATCCAAGGTGATGATGGCAAATGGATAACAAAAACAGGCACCTGTAGAAACAGTGAAAGCTCAATGTCCAGATGTTATTGTGATGCTGGGCTAGGAGACGTCCATTTAACTTCCAATAGTGGTATTGGTAGATGCTATAAAGATTGGTAGTATTTAAATCAAAGTGTTCATTCTATATGAATGAACACTTCTAATTTTTTATTTTATGAGGCTAATTTATTTAAATTTATTGCTTTTCATTGCGAGTTGCACCCCTACAATTGCTCCAAAAGATTCGGTATATATCGGGGGTAATATTAAAAATCTTTCTCCGGGTACTGTGTACTTATTAAATTCTAAAAGAGAAGCGATTGATTCCGTTTATGTAAAAGATGGGAAATTTTCCTTTTCATTGCAGAGGGATCCAGAAAATGACTTTTATACCTTAAGCCATATAGATGATATTGGCATGAAATCCATTTTTCAGTTTCCGACGGATAGAACATTTAGAGGAGGGCCATTACAGGTAGATTTTTTTATGGCTGATGATACCGTGAAATTAGGGGGAAACTTAAAGGTTTTTCATTCAAGACAGATTAAAATGGCCGATAATATACAATTAGTATATCCAGATGAACCTCTGAGTGCTGGAAAACAGACCCGGGCTATGTATAGCGTCAAATGGGACCTAAACAACCGTATCACGGATTCTGCGTTTGTTTTTATACAGCAACAGGTCAAAGAGTATCCCTATTCTATCTATTTGCTGAAACAGATTTTGGAAAACCGAGCAAATTTCAGTGTCAGACAATTACAGCTTCTTCTGCCACTTTTTGATGAGGATATGCAAGAGAGGAAGGAGGCTGTCGAAATAAAAGCGTCTATATTGAATCGACAAGTTTCTTCAGGGAAAATTGTTTCATTTGAACTAAAGTCTGTTGATGGTGGGGTAAAACGGATTATTAATCGAAATAGTAAAGTTAATATATTGGTGTTTTGGGCAAGCTGGTGTGGACCATGTTTGCAGGAAATCCCCGATATGAAGAAGCTCTATCAAAAATACAAGGATGAAAATAAAGTCCATTGGGTATCTGTTTCACTGGATCGCAATGAGCTTGCTTGGAAGAAGAGTCTGGAAGAGAACAATATGCCTTGGGAGCAGTTTATCGTACCATCTGAAAAAATAAATTTCTTGTACGATATATTGGAGCTAGATGGAAGTATCCCAGCGGTTTTATTTGTCAATAATCAAGGTAAAATCATTAACAAACTCATAGGTTATGACAAGGGAAATATAAAATGCTATGACAAAATTATTCTTGAAAATCTAGCTAAAAACTATTAAGAGAGTTGGATTTTTACGGTCCACGTGAACGGAACGATTGTGCTTTGGATGAGTGTATGCCGTATTATAAAGATGGCTCTAGAAGATGATGAAGACGTTATTATAATTTGTGAGGATGATCATGAGTTTACCTCAGATTATAACACTGAAAACTTTCTGTCAGCTATTTACGAAGCAAACCGGTTGGGAGCAAATTTCTTACTTGGAGGAATTCTTGGTGGATATACGAATATCTTGCCGCTTCCATCGGGATTGATATGGATAGATGCCTTTTGGGGAACTCAATTTGTTGTTGTCTATCGTTCGTTTTTTGAAGCAATTTTAGCAGAATCATTTTCAGAGAAGCACGTTGCGGATGGTAAGTTTTCAGAAATGACGAGCAACAAATTTGTTATGTATCCTATGATTCCATTCAGAAAGAATTCGGTCATTCCGATATAACGTCAATAAATGGTGTAGGCGGACATTTGGAAGCTATTATCCAGTATACAATGTTAAGGATGCATAAAATTTGTGAAGTGTATTGGAGGAATGTTTTAACAATTGGAGAGAGTGACCTTTCTCCAGATTTATAAGTATTCTCAAGTGAAAATCTTATTATTTAGACCGGTTTTCTGATTTTTTCTCTTCAATTCGTGTTTCTTCTAACTTGGTCGAGCTTCTTTGCAAAAATCACACACTTTTACGAATATTATAACTTCATCATTATTTTATTATAAAATTATTATATGTGATACATAATAATCTATCGTTACAGTGCAATCGTTTGTTTAATTTACGCAATCGATTTCGTTGTCGCTTTATGTCTTACTTTAAAAATATTATTATATCATTGTTTAGTACTATCAATTATAACCGACTTAATTGTATAATATATTTTTCTTAAGCCGAATACGGAATTTAGTCAAAGCGGAATAGTGCCAATTTTTTTAAAAGCCTTAGCTAATCAATAGAATAGATTGAATATGCTATTTATGCTCATGTATTTTCTTAAATAGTAATATAATTAATGCCTTCGGACCGGCTAATGACTGCGAAGTGGGTATAAAAACTTAAATT
Organism: Sphingobacterium sp. UBA6317; assembly: GCF_002440385.1. Lineage (NCBI taxonomy): Bacteria > Pseudomonadati > Bacteroidota > Sphingobacteriia > Sphingobacteriales > Sphingobacteriaceae > Sphingobacterium > Sphingobacterium sp. UBA6317. Next base: position 2,623 of record NZ_DJTD01000045.1, read on the forward strand.
ATAATTGAAATAATGGTTAAAAATTACACAAGCCTTTCTTTTGCTTTGTTTTTATCTGTTGTTGGGACAAAGTCGCTTTCTGCGAATACTGGATTGTTTTTTAGATCAGAAAATCTCATTTCTACAATGCATAGGGACACTGTCAAAACAGATAAACTAGACTCCAGCCCCAAGACCGATACTATTGGGCAAATGGTGAAATCACTTCAGAAATTTAGACACATTCGCGATACTGTTGATGTGCGAAAAGTTTCTCTGCAGCCAAATATTTCGTTGCAGCAGATCGTAAAAGGTCAGCTGGCGGGTGTGTACGTTCAGGAACCGAGTGGAGAGCCTGGGTCAGTTCAGAGTATGATCGTGCAGGGTGCATCTGGGGTGATGTTCACGAAACGTGACAACTATGCGCTACAGCCCGCTGTCTATCTGAATGGTGTGCCAATGGTGCAGGAAAATCCGTTTGCGTTTGATGTACAGGAATATGATTACAATCGTGTTGGGCCTGCAACGAATTTGCTATCCCAAATTGATATTAGCAACATTCAGTCGATTGCTGTAGTCAAAGATCCATTTGAGTTGGCAAAACTCGGACCGAATGCTGCGAATGGAGCAATATATATAACGACAAAAAATGCGCGGGCAGGAGTTAAAGACATCAGTTTGAATGCATATTATGGTTTTGCATCAAACCCAAAAGTATATACAACAAATGGTGCCTATGAAAATACCTTCCGTAAACAGTTTTTTGACAAGTATGCAACGCAGCAAAATTATGATGATTATGCACCTTATTTAAGAGATTCAACGAATGCGGCCTTCTTTGGCCCTTCCAATTGGAATGATCTTTATTACAAAAATACCCCGACATATACGGCCGATTTGGGGATCACCGGAGGTAATGATCGGGCCAATTTTAGGTTTTTTGGATCCGGAACCAAAAATGCAAACAGCGCTGACGAAACGAGTATAAACCGTTATAATATATTCTTTGGAATCAATATGGCTCCATTCAAATGGTTGACCGTTTCATCAAATGTAAATGCCGCACGATTGGATCGATTTGGTAACCGGAGTTTAAGAGATCGTTATGCTGAAGCGCGCTATATCCCGGATCTTTCAACTCCACTTTCTCCTAATGCTGCGGTGTATGGATCATATTTGCAGGAATTTGATAAAAGTGTTGACAACAATCGCGTCACAACCCTTAATGGTAATCTGACACTAAGTGCAAAAATTGATAAATTAACCCTTTCCACCTCATTATTGTTTGACTATAATGAAGGTTCCAGGGATTATTTTACACCATCCACGCTAATGGACGGGATAAGTTATATTTCAAGTTATTTTGGTTATAACCAACGTATGATTTGGAATAATGCCGCTACTTATAAATTTGATTTTACACCAAAAAGTGAACTACAGATAGAAGCTGGGCAAACTTACCAAGAAGATACCTACAAATACAATTATACAAGGGCGTACGATGGACCGAGTGACTTTGTTAAACTAAACAAAGTGTCGGCGACTGCAACAGGAGACGGTTTTCTAAATTCGAGTGGCTTTGGGCAGGTTTTTCGCTATATAGATAAAGAAGTTAACGGTTTATTTTCTGTCTATGCTTCAGCGAAATTTAAGTATGAAGATTTTTTGACATTCAGTGCCTTGGTACGACGTGATGGTTCGTCCAATGGACAACCTAATAGTCGCTGGGTTACGACCCCTGCCTTCGATGTCAAGTATAGCTTGAAGAATCAATTTCTTAAATCTAATTCGACCGTTAATAGCTTGAATATTACTGCAGGTTGGGGACAAACTGTACGTACCTTTTTAGACGATCGATATGCAGCAGGCCCTCAATATCGAACTGAAAATGGCTGGGATGAAGAGCCGACTATTCCGGGCTATGGTCCTGTGTTGGGAATGAACCGTCCTTATAACAGTGGCTTTATCGGTTACAATATCAAAATGCCTATTGCTGAAAGAACAAACATCAATTTGGATGGATCTTTCTTTGATAATCGGCTGAATGCTTCCTTAACGGCCTACAATCGAAATGACAAGAATCAGTTGATAGGGGTGCCTGTTTCGCAAGAATCTGGTTATACCCAAAATTATAAATCAGGTCTTGAGGTTGGTAGGGTTCCCTTCCTGTACATTAATATGTGATGATGCGAAGAAAACTAAATTTTCTAAAGATTGTGGTTATGGAGTTTCATGTTCTACAGATAAGAGCAATATATATTGCGGAGGAGAAAAAAGCTGAAACTTGTCCCAGTTAGTTGTTGATTAACGAGGGGTCGTCGTAACAACTGACGATCCCTTATTTAAATATAAAATTATGAAAGGTTTTTCGATTTTAGGCCTTCTCTTTCTTATTGCAGGAGAGCTTTTTGCACAACATCCGGGGTATTCAATCAAAGGTACTTTAAAAGGCTTAGGAAATCAGATGGTCTATCTAAGCAATAAAGCAGGGGGGTATAGCAATGCCACAAAACTTAAAGTTGTAGATTCTTGCTACAGCAAAAATGATACTTTCGTATTCGAAGGGATTATTGCTGAACCGAATTTTTATTCCATAGAAGTTCCATTGTTAAATATTGGTTGGCAAACTTTTATTTTAGAAAATGCCGAGTATACTATCACCGGTCAAATAGACTCTTTAAATCGAGCTGAAGTTAAGGGAGGTGCTCAACAATCAGCTTATCTTGATTATAAAACTAGGGTTGAAAAACCTTTTAATAAAAAATATTTTTATTATCGGAAAAAGATTGAAGAAAATAAGAATGTCGAACTGTATAAAGATTCATTAAATAATCTATTGAGAATATTTAACCAAGATTTTTTAAGCTGGATAAAAAAAAACTCAGATATGTTTATTGGTCTTGATGAACTTTATTCGTATGCGGGTATGAAAATGCTTACCGATTCAACTCAAAGAGCCGCTTTTAATTTATTGAGTCCTAGAATGAAAGGAATAGGAATAGAAAAAGGACTTGATGTTCGTATAAGGGGTGGTCTCAAAGTGGGAGATTATTTACCCGATTTTACAATGGAAGATGTAAGCGGGCAAAAAGTTATATTATCGGCCAGTTATAGAAAATATGTGTTGGTTGATTTTTGGGCAAGCTGGTGCGCCCCATGTATTGAAGAACTGAATAAAATAGGGAAATGGTACAATAAAGAAAACTCTTTAAACTTTGAGATCATTGGTGTTTCTGTGGACGTGGATAGGTCAAACTGGATTTCGGCATTGGAAAAATATAAATATCACTGGGTGCAGGTGTCAGATTTAATGGGATCGAGCAGTGATTTTTTTAATAAATGCGGTATCAGGTCAATCCCGCATAATTTTTTAGTTGATCAGAATGGGCAAATCGTTCGTGTTAATATAAATTCTGAACAATTGTACCAATTCCTGAAAGATAAAAAATGTTATTGATGTTTTTTATTCTCGGGGCTAGCTTGATTGCTATGCTGATACTGGTTTGTTAGATGAAATTATGAAGAATACGGCGTTGCAATTTTAAGGTTTTTAATATAAAAAGAAAAAAAATCAGTATTTGAAATTAATCTAGAGGACAGGGATGACCGGAAGAACCATATAATTAAGCAGTTTGTCAGTAAATCGGAATTTGCATTTAAACTTGTTAAAGCGGTGAAACATAAAATAGATGCAGTAGTCTTATTGCGAACTCTATATAACATTATAAAGCAAGCGGAGACTAAGGAATTACCATATATCATTGTCTGTGAAGACGACCATTGTTTTACACCACATTACAACGTTGTTGAATTAAGAAATACAATAGCGAAAGCAAAAGGTTTGTGCAGTGATATTTTATTTGGCGGAGTGAGCCATTTTGAAGATGCTGTCCAGGTGGAACAAGAACTTTTCAGGATCAACCATTTTACAGGATTTCAATTTACGATCATTTATAAAAGAGCCTTTAAAAGACTTCTTTCTTTGGAATGTAGTAATGATGATAATATAGATTTAAAATGAGTGGAGTAAGTGATAATATGTATTGTATGTCTCCTTTTATTTTTATTCAGGAAGAATTTGGCTATTCAGATGTAACAGTAAAAAACGCAGGAACTAGAATTGTTGAAGAATATTTTGTTAAGTCCGAGAAGAGATTGGTAGCACTATCCTATCTAAAGACTCATTTCGAAAATCTTCATCATAAAATAGACAATGGAAAATAACATTATTATACCTACTTATATTATCAATATTCCTAAACGAAAGGATAGACTAAAGCACATTTTAGCCAATTTGAAGGGAGGAATGAATTTGATGTACAAGTAGTGGAGGCTTCCGTGCATGCTAATGGCGCAGTTGGGCTGTGAATGAGTATCTGTAGGGTTATTCAAATGGCTATTGAAAGTGATGAAGATGTCATTATTCTTTGTGAGGGCGATCACCAGTTTACACCGTATCATGAAATTGAAAAATATCTGTCCGCTGTTTACGAAGCACATCGTTTAGTTGCTAATTTTTTGCTTGGTGGAATTATTGGAGGGTACAGTAATATTCTTCCTCTTCAGTCGGGATTAGCATTAATTGACACTTTCTGGGGAACGCAGTTTGTCGTAGTTTTCAGATCTTTTTTTGAAACTATTCTGATCAAACCTTTTTCAGAAGAGGATGTAGCGGACGGAAAATTTTAAGAAATGACCAGCAATAAGTTTATTATGTACCCTATGATTTCTATCCAAAAGAAATTTGACTACTCAGACACCACGACTTTATATAACCTAAATGGACACCTACAGCATGTTATCCAATCTGCTATCATTAGAGTGGATATAATTCATGAGATATATCTTAACCATCCGTTTATTAGTGTAAAATAGTAAATTGATTGTATAAGCCATATAAGACTTCTAAGTGATATAACGTTTTCCATATTATAAACAGATTGACATGATGGATTGTGGTAAGCTGCGCCCGTTTGTTTAGACAGAAATTTCTAATTTTTATATAGTATTTTCTGTTTTAGGGCTGAAAATGGAAATAACTTTTTGGCTCTTGAAAGCCTAAAAAAGTTATTCTATTTTTATGCCGCATCCGCTTGCAAATACATGCTTTGCGGAGTATTATAGTTTATTCCCTGATGGAAGCGTTCCTGATTGTAGAATTCAAAGTAAGACCGTAACCCAGCACGGAGAGACCTTGGACTATCGTAGGCCTGTAAATATACGTTTTCATATTTTACAGACCGCCATAATCTTTCAACAAAAATATTATCCAAGGCCCTGCCTTTTCCATCCATACTGATAGATATATCGTTATCTAACAGTTCTTTGGTGTGCAGGTCACTCGTGTATTGACTACCTTGATCGGTATTGAATATCTCCGGTTTACCATGCATATGCAAGGTCTCTTTCAATAGATCTGTACACCATTCCGCACTCATTGTATTGCTGATATCCCAATTTAAGACATATCTCGTCTTCAGGTCAATGATCGCCGATAGATACATAAACCCCTTTTTCATAGGTATATACGTAATATCGGTTGCCCAGACTTGATTTTTTCTATCGATTTCCAGCCCCTTCAATAAATAAGGATATTTTTTATGCGCCTTGTTTACAACGGTGGTGCTTGGTTCGCGGTAAATCGTACGCCAGTTGATTACTTTCATCAGTCTCCTAACACGTTTTGAATTGATCTGAAAACCCGCCTCCCGTAAAAGTACCGTAAGCTTTCGGTAACCATAAAATGGCGTCCTGACATATTGCTCCTGCATGAACAACTCTATAGCCTTATCCTGCTCTGATTTGTCTTTTTTCCTATAATAAAGCGTACTACGGTTCAATCCAAGCGCATTGCACTGCTTGCTAAAGCTTAATACATCTTTTTTGCTGACCATAGTCAAACGCTCCGATAAAGGAATTAGTAAAGCTTTTTTTTTAGAAATTCGTTTTCTAGGCTTAATTCTCCAATACGAGCAAAGAGCTTTTCCGTCGGTATATTGCTATCTTTGGAATCTCCTGCATCCTTTGAAAAAACTTTGCTCATATTCCGGATGGCTTCTGCTTTCCATGCCGAAATCTGAGTCGGCAACAACTCATATTTCTTCGCTAAAACCTCTATCGTATCCTTCTCTCTAAGTGACTCCAATACAACTCTGCTCTTAAAATCTTTACTAAATGTTCTCCGTGTACGTGACATAATATTGCTAATTTAATCTATTTATTTCATACCTTAAATTTATGTCTAGTTTTAGGGGAGCAGCATAATTATTATTCAAAATTCTATACTCTATTTAGTTATGAGTTATGTATTCGAAAATTTTTAAAGATTTTTTGAATAAATTCTATTTTAATCTATATTGGTAGAATTAAAAATATATAATATTTGAATCACACAATATCATATTTATCTAGATTGTATGGAGGACATTATTGGCTTGGGAAGTGAAAAAACACATAAATCTCAGGAATTTCGATTGACTTATAAAGGGCAAGATTATCAGTTAGTTCTGTTAGAAAAGTCGTTGTCGAAAAACAGTACTGAAGTAAAAATATTATTAGATGGCATTGTTCAGAAATTAGTTAAAAGGGAGAAAGGATGGTTCTTTGAAAATATAAAATCAGATCATCTCTTCGCAAATGAAATATGGAGAAATATCTCGTTACGTTTTCGGATTTGATAAGGACCGTCCAAAATGAATTTTTGGTGATGAATTCTAAATATAAGCGTCAGATATAGAATAAATAATATCAACTTAACGCTATAATTTTTTTAAATTCCTTCAGCTACGTTCTCCCCTTCCAATTATCCTAAATCTTTTTTATAGATAATTCTATAAAAAACTTCGAAATTCATACCTATTCTAGAGTGTTTTTCAATTTAAACCTACCAGTAAAGAAATATGTTTTATTGAATATGTAATCTTAAGTTTTCGTTACCGAGCGATAACTTTTTGTGAAAGTGTTTAAAAAAAACATTATTATTTGGGAATTATTACCGATTGATTTTGAGTTATCTCTTTAATGTAGTATTTTCAAGTATTAAATAACCTTTAAATTAATTATGAAAATAAGTAGAGTTTTAATATTGGCAGTTTCTTTAATTACATTATTCTTTTTTTATTCCTGTTCGCAGAAAAAAGAAGATAAATTTATTGGCTATTGGATTGAAGATGGAAAAGAACATTCAGAAGTTTTGGAAATCAAGAAAGAGGGCGATAAACTTTATCTAAATAGTAAAGATTTAGATGTGCCTGCAACGTACAACAAAGATGATAATACCCTCAGTGCACAGATTACCAATGGTCTTGCTTCGGCAAATATTTTGATGAATATCGTGGAAGATCCAGATAAAATGAAAATGAGTATTGGGAGCAAAGCGGCTAATTTTTCTAAAGTGTCTAAGGAGAAAGCCGAAGATTATAAAAAAGCCAATGATACTTATTATGATCCTAACTTTTTTGTAGGCGAATGGAAAAGTGAAGTGGAGCAGGAAAAGCCTCTAAAAATTATAAAGGAAGAGGGTACCTATTTTTATGTGAGTGATTTTCTTGGAAAACAACGATTGGTTTATGATGACAAAAAACATTTGATGACTGGTCAAATGGGGATAACAACTATTATCATAAAGCGCAGTGGTGATCAAGAAATCACTGCCTATGGCAAAAAATATAAGAAAGTAAAGTAATTATAAGAGTACATGAAATTGCATTTCTAATATCAGTGATCGCGTTTTCTAAATTGGATAGATCCTCTCATTTTTTAGCATAATTAAAAGCTGAAATGAGAAGACATTACAGCTCGACATTGGCGGGAGGAGCCCCGACAATAAGATTATCTACGTTATTAAATCTTGGAAATTTCTTAAGCTATTTTCCTCCTAAATCAATATATCCGCGCTCAATTAAATCAATATAGTTTTTAGCATCCTCAAATTTCACGAAGCTGGCAACTAGCTGAAGATCTTCCTTTTCAGCAGTGACCACGTGATAACCCATTTCAACCAAACCTGGATTCATGGTAGAATTGCATATAAATACATTTAAGCCTTTTAATTCGTCTTTAGTTAATTCAGCGAAAGGCTTATCAAAATAGGTTAGCGATGGTGGTGGATTTTTCTTTTTGTACTCTTCTGCAAATGCCTTTATTTTTTTTACTAAGAGTGGGTTTATAATTTTAGTAGACTTTTTACTTTGTGTACTGTCCTCATTTGAATCGCTAGTCGATTTATGCTCACCTTGCTTTTCTTCTTTATTGTTTTCAATTTCAAAAGGAATTTTTTCGACCTTCATCAAGCGTTTTAATTCTTGATCTAATGCTTTTGCGAGGCCGGTATTTCTTCTGGTTTGACCAGTTACCCTTAATAGAGTATTCTCCCGTTCGAACAATTCACCCAACTGATTTAAATTTTCTTCACTGGGTTGAGAAGTATTACTTCTCCAGGAACTCACCTGAGAATAGTTTACGTCTGCCCAAACTGCAATCAATCGGTTCGAGACTTCATATTCTTTAATAAATTCATCAATTAAATTTATTTTAATTGCATCTGCAACTTTAACCCTACCCATAATTAGAAAAAAAATATTTGCACTTGGTGCGTATTATTATTATATTTGTCTTGTAAATATTATGATTGCGAAATGTCTAGCAGTTTTAAACTGCTTGCAAAACGAAATCACTCATGATAGAAAACCGCTAACTTTCCACATGAGCTGATCGTGGATTCGCTTTCTATTGGATTTAATGTATATTTGTACATTCTCCAATAGAGCGGATACCATGTTAGTCTTTGTGGAACTTTAACTTAGGTTAAAGCGGTCCTAGCGGTACCTCTATCAAAGCGTTGGTATTCGCTCTATTGTTTTGTCAACAAAAGAGCGCCTGCTTTAGAGGGTGATTTTCGTTTTCATAAACCAAAAAAGATTATGAGAACAAAAATTACATCCATCAAAAAATTCCCCGGAATAAAAAATCAATTCCCCTGGAGATTTTTCTTATTTCAATACCAAAAAGTTATATCGCCACCAGAATAACAGGTCATAAAAATCAAAAAAACAGAGAGAGTGCAATGTCTAGCCTCTAGCAATAATGTAGAAAGTTACTAAAAGTAGAAAGCTACTATTTGCTAAAAGCTTATTCATGATTTACTCGTTGTTTTCTCGCCATGTATTGTTTGAATACTTGATATGGATGCTTTAACTTGTTAATTACTGATTCGAAACCTAAAATTAATAAATAAAAGCATTTTTTTCAAGCGTAAGCAATTAAACCTTTTATTCAATTGCAATAAAAGCATGTCGAGTTTTTTCCTTTTTCCGAAAAGAAGCGTCATAATGTCCCCTAGTCGATGCCTTGTAACCAGTTTGAGACGGCCTTCGGAAGCATTTTATTTTTTTATAACACAGAGACTATTATCAGTCTTTGATTAACGCTTTTTTGAATGCAAAATTTATGCAAATGGGAGAGGTATGCCCTTTTCCCTACCAATATATTAACCAATATTATTAGTTGGTTTTTGAAGGCATTAAAGAACAAGCGAGCTATGTTGATAGTGGTTTGTACGGTTTCTATATTTAGTTTATCAGCTCAGACGCCCCGCAAGAACAGTGGGGCCGATGGGCTCTTAATAAAACCTCTTAAAATAGGGGATACCATCCCAGAGTCCCTTTGGGATTTGAAACTTGATGTCGTAGGGCATCCTGCTGGAACCAATAAGCTGACATTAAAAGATTATAGAGATAGAGACCTTATTATTCTAGACTTTTGGGCAACATATTGCAGTTCCTGTATAGCAGCATTTCCAAGCTTGTATAAGCTGGAAAAAGAAATGGACGAAAAGATCAAGATCCTTTCCATAAGCCATCAGGATGCTGCGGCAGTCCAGAAGTTTATCGCTAAAAGTGAATTTTTAAAAGAAAATCATCTTGATAAAACTTTCTATTCAGTTGTCAACGATAAGATACTCCCCAGATATTTTGAAAAAGATGCGATTCCCTTCAATGTCGTCATAGATCAAAAAGGGATAGTAAGGGCATTGACAACTCCAGTGGAGTTAACGGCCGATAGGCTTGCTTTGATGATAGCAGACGAAACAGCTAAACCTATTTTAACACGAAAAATGACGATAGATGGCCCCTTGTTGGCTAATTCAACAGGCGCTGATGGTTATTACTATAGTGCTGTACTGCCTTATGATCCCACACTTCCTGTACCGGTGATGAAAAAAGTAGATTCCCTGCATCAGATCAAACATTTTGTGTATCCTAACTTGGGCTTAAAGCGCCTTTTTGCGTATTGGATACAACATCAATCGCCTCGAAAAGGAAATATCAACACGATGCCATCACGATGTATTATTGAAGCTGATCCGCAGAGTGAAGAATTTTTGTCTGTTTTTGATACGAATGGAAAATATGCGAAAGTGACCTATGAGTCTGTAGCCCCAATGCATACACTAGACTCCATTATTTTTGCCAAAATGAAGATTGACCTAGATCTGTTGACAGGAATGAAAGCTTCGTATCAAAAAAGAACGATTCCTTGCCTTGTCGTGACTGTCTCGAATCAAAAACTTCTCCCCATTAATAAATCTGGATCACCGTACGCAAGTTTGATAATGAATGGGTTATCTGGTGGAGATGGTACTGGCGATGGTAGATTTGAACAGCGTGTTCAATTGAACAATAATCAGACGAAGAACTTCATGCGTAATTATAGCATGAAGGATATGCTATATGCTTTTAACCAATCATTGGGAGCAAATCTCCCCTTTATGATTGACGAAACCAATTTTCAGGGTAAACTGGATCTGAAATTACCTCAGAAAGTAGATGATTTGCAAAGCCTCCAAGCTTCGTTCGCAGGGCAGGGACTTCGCTTAAGTTTAGAACAACGTGAATTGGATGTTTTTGTATTGTCATCAGACAAGTTTAAGGTCAACAATCGAACGTTGATGCTCACTTCGAACGGATATGTTTATTCGGAGAGAAAGGAGGGAAGCAAATGAAAAAGTTACTCTTAGTAATGGCTATAATAATTGTTATGGTGACGAAAACGCTAGCCCAATCATCACCGGTCGAGATACGAGATGCGGTAAATAATACACCCTTAGAAGGTGTATCGATCTTGACCTGCACTGGAAAGTATGTAGCGGTGACGAATAGTAGTGGCTATGCAAGTCTTGGGACTATCGACTTGGCATCTTGTTATATTTTTAGACGACTAGGGTATAAGACCGATACAGTCAGTGGCTCGTTATTAACGGAGAAAAATCAGGTCATTCTCTTATCTCCGATTATCAATGAGTTGGACGAAGTATTAATTTCTACGGGATATCAAAAAATCCCTAAATACCAGACCACAGGTGCAGTAGATCTTATCGGCAACAAGGATTATGAAAGGCAGATCGGTACTGGCGTATTGGAACGTATGGATGGATTGGCCGCTGGGCTAACATTTGATCGCAGGAAAGGATACATGAAAGATATTCAGATACGAGGGTATAGTACCATGACTTCGACGATTGCTAAGCCATTGATTATTGTAGACAACTTTCCTTTCGACGGCGATATTGAAGCGATCAATCCGAACGATATCGAAAATGTTTCCCTATTAAAAGATGCCGCTGCTGCTGCAATATGGGGGGCAAGGGCTGGAAATGGTGTATTGGTCATAACGACCAAAAAGGGAAAGATGGATCGCCCAATGTCGGTGCAGTGGAATTCAAATGTCAGCATCATAGATAAGCCGGATCTATTCTATTCGCCGAGAATCAGCAGTAGCGAATTTATAGACAATGAAATTTTTCTTTTTGAAAAGGGAGTTTTTAATGCGAATCTTTCCAATAATACCAAACGTCCGATTGTGACTCCAGTAGTCGAATTACTAGATGCCGTGAAGAAAGGCAATCTAAATGAGACGGACGCTATGGCACAGATAGATAGGTATCGGTCATATGATCTGAGGAATGATTATGACCGTTATCTATACCGTAAGGGTATCAATCAACAGCATTATATCGCGATTCAATTGGGCGGAGAAAAATGGAATAATAGGCTTGCCATTGGATGGGATAGGGATCTGAATGCACTGAAAGCCAACGATCAGAATAAATTGTCGATTCGTACGAACCAGCATTGGCGGCCGTCAAAATATTTGGAATTCCAGATGGGATTGCAGTATTCGGAAGCGCAAGCACACAACAATAATCCCGGAGAGCTGACATCCATATATCCCTACGCCCGTCTTGCAGATGACAATGGCCTACCATTACCTGTCGACAACTTGTATCGATACAGCTACATCGATACCGTCGGACAGGGACTTTTGATGGACTGGCGTTATTATCCTTTGAAGGAAATGCAACAGCGCGATAGTAGGACATTGCGTAGAAATATGATCATGGATATCGGCGCTACTTATAACCTATGGAAAGGTCTTTCATTTGATCTGAAATACCAATATAGTAGACAGGCGGATGAGCAAAAAAATTATCAATCCGAGGCCCTGTTTTATACACGGGATTTAATCAATAGGTTCAGCGTAATAAAAAATGGAGCGGTGACTTATAACTTGCCCAAAGGAGGTATTTTGGACTATGGTAACGACGAAAGCATTAGTCATCAGTTCAGAACGCAGTTAAACTTTAGTCGTGCTTGGTCAGATAAACATGAGATACAGTCACTGCTCGGGGCGGAATGGCGTAAGATAGATAATAATGCACATATTGGACGGTCTTATGGATATAACGATAACCTTAAACTGTCGAGTCAGGTTGATTATGTTACCCTCTTTCCCAATTTTGGTAATCTTTATTCGAGTATGGCGATTCCGTTTATGGATCAGTACACTTCCTCGGCAGACAGAATGGTTTCATTTTTCTTCAATGGAGGTTATAGTTACAAAAAGCGTTACACCTTTTCTGCTTCGGCAAGACGCGATGCCTCTAATCTCTTTGGTGTAAATACCAACAATAAATGGAAACCGCTGTGGTCTGTCGGTGCTAAATGGATCATCAATCAGGAGCGTTTTTTCCATATGCCGTGGATGGATCAGCTGGTTTTACGTACATCCTATGGTCATAGTGGAAATGTGAACAATGCGGTGCCTGCCGTGGTTACAATCGATTATAATTCATTTTTGAGTCCACTGGCAAGATTACCGTATGCTAATCTAAGAAATGCACCCAATCCTGATCTACGTTGGGAAGATGTAGCCCAATGGAATATCGGGGTGGATGCTTCTTTTCTTAAAAATAGGATTTCGCTGGCGATAGATTATTATAATAAGAGATCAACAGACCTCATTGCAAATGAAGATGCGGATAGGACAACAGGTTTTGCATCCTTTACACGTAATAGTGGAACCTTAATAACAAAAGGGATAGACCTCACATTAAGGACGTTAATTGTAGATCGAACTTGGAAGTGGAAGGCTGATTTGCTGGGAAGTTTCAATAGTAATCGTATGGCTGTACTCAACCGCACGAGAACTTCATTGACAGCAGGCGAGTTTTTTGTGCCGCCAGCTATTGACTATCCAATGAATTCGATGTTTTCATACCGTTTTGCTGGACTAAATGCCAATACTGGAGCACCGCAGGGTTTTCTCAATGGAGAATTGAGCGAAGACTATACCGCATTGATCAGTACGACCAAAGTTAAATTGGAAGATCTGATCTATCAGGGAAGTGTCGTACCTCGATACTATGCCAATTTAAGAAATTCATGGCATTATAAGGGGGTGGAAATGCTTGTAAATATGAGTGGTAAGTTTGGTTATGTGTATCGTCGAAATACGATATTATATGCGCAGATGTTGTCTACTGGTTTAGCTGCCGCGCATGCTGATTATGAAAAGCGATGGCAGAATCCGGGTGATGAACTTCACACCAATATTCCATCATTACAATATCCGGCACTAGCATCCAGAGACAATTTTTATAGACTGTCGGATGCCACAATTGAACCTGCAGATCATATCAGAGTTCAGGATATCAGTCTAGCTTACTCACCTGCAGTAAAATCTAAATTTATCAAGTCCGTACGGATTCAGCTTTTCGTCAATAATCTCAATTGGATTATTTGGAAAAAGAGCAAAAGTGAACTCGATCCGCTATTTGGTGATAGTACTCCGATATCTCGGTCATATTCTCTAGGATGTAATTTTCAATTTTAAATCGAATACCATGAATAAAACAAGATTATTATTGGCGGTTATCGGCCTATTAGGGATGTCGTCCTGTAACAATTTCCTCGATGTAAAGCCTGAAAGTTCCTTAGCACTTGTAGAAACGGTTGATGATTATTTGGCTGTCGTGCAAAACGAAACACGGATGAACGCCAACTATCCCTTCTCATACGATTATGCCAGCGATTTTTTCTATTTGTCAGAGCAGAATATTGATGCGCTCGATGAGACTGGACGGTATGCATACCTTTGGATAGCTGAGCCATGCCACGCAAATAATTGGAATCAAAACTATGCCCGGATATATGATACGAATGTCGTGTTACAGGGCATAGATCATGCTGAATTGGGCAATCGAACTGAATCGGATCGCAAAATGGCTAAGGGAATAGCTGCATTTTCAAAAGGTTTTACATTGATGCAGCTCGCTGCTTTGTACGCACCACCCTATGAGCGTGGAAATAATATGGGAAAACTTGGCGTTCCAATTCGTCCTTCTGCCAATATTGAGGAAAAATCTATTCGCCCATCGCTCGATGATTGCTATAATGAGATTGAGCGTTTATTGATCATGGCGGGCAACCTATTGCCAGATCATAACAAAGCCAAGACGATACCAAGCCGGGAAGCCGCATGGGCTGCATTGGCCCGTTTTTATTTAGTGACTCAAAATTATGAAAAGGCATTCGCATACGCAGATTCATGTTTGCAGTTTAATGGAGAACTTATGGACTACAATTTGCTTGATCCGATAGCTTCAGGAACACAGTTTCCGATTTTGAACAAAGAGGTTATTTTTCATGCGACCAAAGGCGATTTTTCGGGAATGTCTTCTAGTTCTCAAGCAATAGTCGACAGTCAATTATACAACAAATATGCGATGGATGATCTCCGAAAAAGCTTATTTTACAGAAAGAATGTTGATGGAGTCTTAGGGTTTTATGGAAGCTATGACGGTAATGTCTCCTCAGCGGTATTCAGTGGTATTGCAAGGGATGAAATTTATTTGATTGCAGCGGAGTGCGCTGCTCGATCGGGAAAGTTGGATATTGCTTTGGATAGGCTAAATGAACTCCGTAAAAAGAGAATTGCTAAAGAGAGTTTTACCATTTTTAGTTCCAATGATCCAGCTATTGTACTTCGATTTGTGCTGGAGGAAAGGGAGAGAGAACTGGCTTTTCGCGCTGGTATTCGATGGATGGACCTTAGGCGGCTAAATCTTGAGGACCGTTTCAAAAAGAAAATTACGCGATTATATAAAGAGAAAGTCTATACACTAGAACCGAACGATATACGATATACATTCAAAATCCCGGATGAAATCGTTTCGATCGGGAAGTTGGAGCAGAATCCATAAGTGAGGGGGCATTGGCGCCCCCTTGCTTTTAATTTTGCAAAAAAACATCAGACGCCGACGTGTCTTTATCTTGAATGCGTTGCATAAGATCACTATTCTCTTCAATCACAGGATGATCTGTTCCATCATTTGGTGCCACGATACCACAAATTTTTTGAGTACCTGGACAAAGAGTAGAAAGATCACCAGAGTAAGGTGAATAGTTTGCGGGATTTGTCGGATCAGCATTCGGACTGTTCAGTGTCCATGCAGGATCGGCTTTTGCAAGAGTATCCGATTTTTTGCTTTCTTCTGCGTTTACGTGTCCCATGTAAATGCCTAATCCCAGAAATGCTCCCAAAATTGGGACAATTAATTTTACTTTTTTCATGTTATTGATATTTATAGTTTATAAAAATAGGTCGGTAGTTTCTAGTATTTCGATATCTTGTCTCAGTGATATGCCCGGTCGTAAGTTATCTTATATCTGAATTGTCGCAATCCCGAAAGAACATATCAAATAACTATTGACTACTTTCCCTGTTGACTGAACTCCCGTCGAAGTGCTTATGCATAGTTTTTTAATCTCCTTTCTAATTTGTATTCGATTATCAATGCTGAGGCGCCAAGTAGAGTAATAGCAAGATTGAAAATGAAATGCTGTTTCCAGCTCAATTTCTCAAATACTTTACCACAGGCACAAGGCACATAGCCATAGATTTCAATGAAAGCCAAATAGGCATATAATGTATAGGTTGCCATCAGCAGAACGGCTAATCCTAAACCCCAAAAACGTAGTTTAGGAATACACATCAGGGTTACCGTTCCCAGCTCCGATACAGGCAATACATAGCCAAGGACAGGTGTAGACCATGTCGGAAGTGGTTGTTTACTTAGCTGAGTGATAAAAGCAGAATGATTAGATATTTTACCAAGACCTGTAAGGAAAAACAATAAGATTAGCATGACTAAAGCACTCAGTACATAGATCTCCATGAAGATTTTCCATTTTTTTCTACTAGCTTTTTGTCCAGGTGCAGCTAATGCTGTAGTCCCCTCATGCCGTATATATTTTTCTCTTTTTTTCATCGTCTTTATTAGTTGATTGCTTATTAAATTCTACAATGCTAAATTACTTCAAAACATAGCTGAGCGTTAGGGAGAAAGGGTACTATAGATTGGTAGAAAAGTAACTGGTGGTTAAATAATTGATTAGAATAATGGATTTGAGGATTTGAATCTTCGAAATGAAACGGCTATTGTTTTAATTTGAAATTTAACGCTGTGAGATTCGTTCTTTTTTTTATAAAATTATTCATTTCTGAAACAGTGCTAAAACCACATTCTTCAGCAGTTGTTGCTAGTTTCTCATTTCCGACAATAACAGTTGCGATATGCTCCAATAGAATTTGGTTGCGGTAATCATGAAATTTACATCCATAATTTTTTTTATGCTCTTTATTGAGATAGTTCCTACTGACAGATAGGATATGTGCAATATCTGATAGTTTTGCTTTTGCGCCTTGATGCAAAATGTTAATCTCTAATAAATAGCGTGCCTGATCAATTCGACTTAAATATGTTTGTTTTTCCTTTAATACTTTAAAACGGCTAAGTTGTATCAGGAAAATCAAATGTTTCAATAGCATATGTTCATTGTCGAGAATATTAGGATTAAGCTTGCTGAAAAGAAGACACAATTGCTTTTTCGTAATATCGCCCACTCTGAAAGTAATACTTTTTGCTGATTTTGATGATTGTTCTTTTTTAGCAATCACTAAATGATGTAAAAAGTCAAAATTACGATTGGCAGGAGGTCTAAAAATACCCGCATCCAAGATGAAACCAACTAAAATATGGTGTCCTTTAGGAACAGTTAAGGAATATTCTCCTTTGGCTAAATAAAGATAAACACCTCGTTCTTCTACAAAGTCCATAACGAAATCTTGCCCATGATGCATTTGTTTTAAAGGAATATCACTAAGTAGTGTATAGTTAAGATGTAAATCACCAAATTCCGTAAATATTGGAATCGTTTCCTCATAGTCCATCCAAAATTCGTAATAATAGAGATAGCCATAGCGGCCGTCAAATGTTTGCTCACAAATACAGTTATTCCTCGATTCCCAATTCCGTACTTGAGCATTTCGAATAGGATATGCTACTGTATGCTTTAATGAATCAACAAGTTTGTAATCCTGAGGTAAAGTGAAATCATAGCTCCTTTCCATATATTAATAATTTAACGAGGTTTTGGCTAACACTCTGATTTACTGGATATTTAATTAAGGTTGTGAGTGTACAAAAAAATATTTTTATGACAAAAAATAAATGTGGAAGGGTTCTATGAGCAGGTGAATCGGTTTTTGGACACTGTGAATTTTTGAAGATATCATAAATATTGGTTTCACAGGTTGGCTGAACCTAAGTATTCAAAAATGAATCTATTGTCTCCTTTTTCTTTCAAATTAGCTCTGTGATCACATGCTTTAGGGACCCAAAGCAAAGTGACCAAGCAAGGCAAGTTTGGTGCTATTGTGGAACAAAAAAGATGATAAAGATAATGGAACAGCTTTTTTATGATATGCAGCGATTGGCGGACCAGGCGCTCTATACATTTTCCAATTCGGAAACAATAAAGTTCATGATCGATTCTGCAGAGGAAAAATGTAGTCTATACTATCTGTAAAATACCAAGGGTGATCCGGACACCCTTTCTAGCATTTTAATTTATTTAAAAAATACGGATTCATTAACAAAAGTCTTAGTAAAGCTTTAAAACCACCCTATATGAAATTATGTTTTCGCTCTGAAATTTGGTATAGAAGTTTAAAATGTGTTTCTCTACTATACCAATGGAAGCTCATTAATAATTATGATTCAATTATAAAATTACTGAAAGTCTATCTAGAATGGTCACAACAAACTCGATTTCAAAATGACACAGATTTATTAAATGATCTTTTAAATAAATGGCCATTTAAAAATAAAGAAGTTCGTATCTGGGCCTGCATGCATATTGGACCTTATGCAATTATTGTCAGAGTGTTGATAATTATGGAATATAAAGTTGCAATCTTGCTTCGTTCAGATGTATTTGAAGAGCAAAAGAATATTTACAAAAAGCAATATCAACTTTCGTTTGGTAGGGAAGCTGACGAGAGTGAATTATTATTTATAAAATCTGATGTGGGAAATCCTTTATTGAGATTGAAGGACGCAATTTTGAAAGGTTATCAGGTTGTAATTTTTATCGATGGACAAATTGGTGTAGATGGAAATGCGAAAGGATGGCAATCTGTTAAACTTTATGGATCTACTGTAAATTTAAGGGAAGGTATAGCAGCATTAAGTCATTGGACCAATACACCGATCAATGCTTTAATTCTCTCATTCTTTAATGAAAAGATTAAATTCCGATTTATACAAAATGAGATTATCAAGAATAAAGCTGATTACCAAAGTGCTTTTCAAAATATTTTTAGTCTCATGCATTGCTTATCTATTGAAGAACTTATTCAGTGGGAATATTTACCTACTATTTTCGAAAAAAGCGAAGTGTTTAATGATAAAACCAATAGAGATTCGGCAATCTGGTTACCATTGCATGTTCAGGATAAGGAGATGCTTTTTGATATTACAACAGGTCGTTCGGTCCTGATCAAAGAAAATGAATTTGATATAATTTCCAAAAAGTTTAAGGTGTTGCTTGCTGTTGATTAAATATGCTTTGTATATAACATGTGAAAATCTCTTCATATTTATAAAATGTTTTTTTTATTAATTTTATAGTTGCTGAAATTAATAGAAGTTTTATTTTTTGCCTAAACTTGTCATGATAAAGCAGAACCTTCTTAAACCTTTGTCAAGACGTATTCATTTTGCGTTTTGGATTATTTATTTTTTATGGGTAATTGTAGTAAACATATATAAGTTTGGCTGGGGACATTTCTATGTTATGATTGGATTGATACCAGTTATATTGTCAATCAGTTACACAAATAGAAATTGGTTGCGTAGGTTGTTATTTAAGAAAATCGATCTAAGTGAAACAATTAAAGCAATTTTGTATTTTTTATTGGCTTCCTATGTTACATATCTGACATTATATCAATTTCCGACAGAGCTGAGTAGAAAGGTGCTCAAAAACCCTCAAATTTTTAGATTCGTTGATTTCGGTATAGATATTTTAACATTCTACTTCACTTTTGCTCTTAAAGGTGTTTTTATTTTAATTTTTGAAATTTTATTTAACCTAACTGAAGGGATCTTTACACATTTAGGGTTAGTGCGGTTAAACTCTCAAGGCGCTTTAAAGAGTCAAGTTTTCCAGGATTGGATTTCCCACTTCATAGGCAACCTAACCCAAAGTTTTATTAGACTGACAAGAAAATCGCCATCAGCTATTACTAGAGTAGATGCCTTATTAAAGATTGAAGGATATGCAGTCCGAAAATTAAATTTTAGAAAAAGCTTCTTAGGTAATCTCGAAGACGAGATAAAATATTTAAGATTAATCATGCATCTATATAACGAAAAGCATGTAAAACTTCAACTGAATATTGAAGATTATTGCTTACCAGTAATCCCAATGATGTTATTAAGCTTGTATAAAAATATGGTTAAGCACGGTGATTTTGGCGATAGTACCAAAACCGCTATTATGTCTGTCTCAACATTCGAAAATCAGCTTTCGATTAATTGTAGCAATAAAATAGCTCCTGTATCCGCTTGGATTTATAAAGAGGGAGGCACTGGCTTGGGACAACTTAGGAAGTTATTACGTTTGGAATATAAGGATGATTTTTCTTTAACGGAAGAATTAGTAGATGGAATGTTTAACCTAAATATTGAAATACAATATAGTAATGGAAACGATAAAGAGATTATTAAAACAGGAGAAGAGACTCAAGAAGATCAGAGTAGGCATTTTGGATGATGATCCGGAAATGGTAGAAGAGCTTAAAGAATATGTTGATCTGACAGTTAACTTTGAATGTGTATTTTCATCAACTAATCCTAAGGAGACATTGATGGCATTAAGAACGCTTAAACTCGATGTATTATTTCTGGATATAGAAATGCCCGTTATCAGCGGTCTGGATATTTTACCTCAACTGGAAGATTTGAAACTTCGCAATCCCGGCATTGCTAACATGCAGGTTGTTGTATGCAGTACAAATGGGCACGTTGGTGATAAAATGTTCCTTTATGGTGTAGCCGATTATTTTTTAAAACCGTTTGAAATGGACCGTTACTGGAGGGCGATTAAAAATGTCAAAACAAAACTCATGGGGCTTGGACTTAACGACCTTGATGAAAAGAACAATTGTTTCTTTTATGGACGGCGAGGTAAAGAGAGACAAAGATTGCAATTTGACGATATAATCTGTATTGAGGCTAAAAATGAACAAAGTTGGATATGGCTAGATGATAAAACATTTATAGAGGTTAATGAATCTTTTGGAGATATCCTGACGAGATTACCAAAATCAAAGTTTGCTCAGATACATCGTAGTTTTGCTGTTTCACTTAATCATATAACCGGGATCACGGCTAAACACGTCTACCTCTCGGAAATAGAACTTAATAGAGGTGAAAAAGGCAAATACAAGTATTTTGATAAGTGGATTGAAGATAATGTAATTACAGGATACCTAAATACATCAAGGGAAATAAGACTAAAAGCCAGAGATGATCATGAACCTAATGTAGAAATTGGTTAAAGGGGGTGATACTATTTTAAACGAATTGTTTTGAATACGACAAGATATTCCAATTGGTCCACCAGTAAATGGTTATATAAAATTGAACAGGTATTTTGCCCTTTGGAGTATTCAAACCATTTATATACTTCTGTGACAGAGTTTTTAGAATTCCTAAAAGCAAATATGATTTATTTTCTGTCGAGTTTTACAGAAATAATGGGAGCGTCTGCAAAGAAAGCTAAGATCGCGCTATCTCAGCTTATTTTGACTAGTAATAAGATTTATAACCATTTGATTAATATTATAAAATCGAAAATACCAATCGAAAGAAGAAGTTCATTAAAAAGAATTTATCTGCAGATATTATCTGTTATAGAATCCTTATTAGATGATTGCGAAAGTCTGAATGAGAAATTACTTCGAAATCTACCTTTGACAAAATACTCTTCTTTTGTAGGCAAAGATTTGTTTAAGAAAAATCTTGATATTTTGAAATCAAGGATATATGGTTTTTCTATAAATAATGATCTAATCAAACTGGTATTAGCAGCGCTCCGAAACGTTATAGATAGGAAAGAAATTAAAAGGGGTGAACTAAAATATGCGCTGATGATTTTGGGAGAATTTTTGGATTTGGATGACCTTTCGACAGAAAAGATGGAAGATATTCTAATTCAATATGATTTTAATACTCCTAAGTTCTTTAATTATTGTGCAAAAAAATGCTTAAATGAAACGGTTGAAAATACGAGTCTACATAGTCAAATGGAAAACATAATAAGTTTGGAAGAGCGATTAAATATTATTCCACAGAAACGTTTTGTTCGACTTACTTTTGAAGATGAATCCATCCGGCAACAATTGAAAACTTTTTATAAAGAAAAGAAAGAGAGTCTGAAAGAAAGACTGGAATTAAGAAGGAATGAAATTTTGGATTCAAAATTATGGCAGGACAATGAGAAAGCGATGTTAAATCTTTCTGTTCCACAAATGGGGCTTTTTATCAGGCTGTTTATGGAACAGGGAATTATTCCTCGTGAAGATATTGGTAAAACCTTCAATTATTATGCAAAGCATTTTAGAACGCCACATACCAGTTTTATTTCGGCGGAAAGCTTGCAGAAAAAATCTTCAGATGTGGAATTTGCCACGGCGAAAAAAATGAAAAGTCAATTAATAGGCATGGTGAATTGGTTAAATGAACATTATAACACTTCAAATTTTAAAGACTCATAGATGTTTTTCCTCAAATTCATCCAATAGTCCATTTGCTTCTAATAAGGCAAGTAAGTTAAAATACCACAAATAAGTAAAGTACTCTTTTTTACGCAATTTTGGAAGATTGATTTTCATGATATCTTCTACAGTTATAATTCCCAAATTATATGACCGGTCTAAAAATTCACGATCAATAACCAATGTAGATAGGTCTGTTGTCTGCGTAGTCATAGTGCAAAAATTTTAAGAAGTATTAGCCGCAAATTGACCAATAGAAATCACCATGTTAAATATAAACATTCTTTAAATATTGCCATTGATTACCAGCTAAATTTTCCAAAAGTAGTGTTTTTTTTGCTGGAACTTAACAATTATTAAATAGCGATAAAACAACATTTACTGGCTCTGAACTAATTTTTATTGAAGGGGGTGAAAGGTTTCTTTTCACCCCCTTTCACTGTTTCCGTCTATCTCATTTTTCGTGCTTTGCAACCATTGGGACAATAAACCCATGGGAATTTATGAAAACAAGGGAACTGTTTTTTTTTATGAAGCAAGCAACCGAAAATGGTGCATCGAAAGCATTATTAGCAACTGCTGCAGCGCCTACATCTATCAACAAGACCCAGGCTTACCGCCTGTACGGTCGGTGTAACATTGATAGATGGATACTTGAAGGTATCCTACGCCCTATATCAGTTCAAACTTCCCAGATTTTGTTTGACCCTGCGGAGTTGGAATCTATCTCTAATTCCAATAACCGAATTACCTATCTGCAA
Source organism: Sphingobacterium sp. UBA6317 (assembly GCF_002440385.1). Classification (NCBI taxonomy): domain Bacteria; kingdom Pseudomonadati; phylum Bacteroidota; class Sphingobacteriia; order Sphingobacteriales; family Sphingobacteriaceae; genus Sphingobacterium; species Sphingobacterium sp. UBA6317. The sequence goes on from NZ_DJTD01000045.1 coordinate 25,827, forward strand.
GTAGCAGAAAGGTAATTAAGCGTGCCGTGAGGTAGGCGTTCTTGTTCTTTGACATTCGGGGATGAAGCATTATCCTTACTAAAAAGGAAATTATGCGAAGAAAAACATTTTCCAAAATTGTTTTTCGAGAACGCATAGGCAGGCAAATGGCCCGATCTGTACAGATTGACGTGAGTAGTCCCGACCAATTTAACACTTGACTTATTTAATACGGAATATCCATATATCCAAATTACTTGTCAAGCATTCCATTAACCAATGAATATTTTACTTACATCTCATCAACTCCAAATGCTTTTAGCTGATGCCTCAGAGCTTGGAGCACTTAAAGCTTTGGCAAAAGTTGGAAAAATTAAACCATATCTAAAAAAATCAGAAGCATTCAGACGATTCGGACGAAATAATGTAGAACAATGGATTGTCCAAGGATTAATTACTCCAAGGAAAGACGGTAACCATTCTGCTGCATGGCGTATCGACAGAATCGAAATTGAAATCCTATACAAGGCGAAATTAGCCATGAAGTTTTTATAAAAGACATATATAGTTATGAAATTAAATACAGTCGTATCAGATGGATTAAAATCAGGAGAAGAAATTATTTCCATCAAATCACTATTGAATCACTTGGGTTTTAGCCCAGTGGAATCAAATGAAAAAGAAAGTTTTTATTCAAATATTTTTATCTCTAACAGTTTAAAACCAAAAAGCTTTAAGTTGGACCATGCATTAGATGTATGGTTTGATAAATCAATAGGAAAAGGTGGTAATATAATTGATTTTGGAAAACTTTATTGGCCGAATTTGGAAGTTCATGCATTGCATGAAAAGCTAAGTTCATTTTCTGAAAAAAAGGAATTTCATTACATGTTTCCCGTGAATGAGAAACCAAGAAGGAAAAGAAGGCCAGTAAAATTGCCGCATTATCAGATTGAGCGCATCCGGCAATTAGGTATAACAAGTGAAGTCTCCGCGTTTCTTCAGGAAGCAGGCTTATGGGAAATAGCGGATTCAAATTTAGTAGAGGTGCATTATTACGTAAGGGATGAAAAAGGAAAAAGAAGAGATTTTTGTGCGGCGGGATGGCCTAATGAAAACGGTGGTTGGGAAGTTTACGCTAAAAACTTTAAATCCTGCATTGGTTCTAAAGGAATGAGTATTTTTCAAGCTTCAACTAGAAATATCACCATCTTTCAAGAGTTTACAGATTATCTGAAAAATAGGGATAAATTATATGCACTTTATTCGTCTATTTTAGTACTTAATTATCCGCAATTTCTTTCTGCGGCAATTAAAAGAGTGAGTAAGTATAAAAATATAACCTTCTATATTGATGAGAAAAGGGAAGGATATGAGGAAGCTAAACTGCAAATACAAAGTACCCTACAAAATTGTATCATTCAACCTCTTTAAATCAATTTGTTTAAATGTCAAATTACATTTTGCGTCAAGATCTCGAAGATCGATCAATTGTTGATTTTCTTGGAAGGTTAGGCTATTTTCCTGTCAAAAAATCTGGCAGGGAATTTTTTTATCACAGTATGCTAAGGGAAACAGGGAAAAATACTCCATCCTTAACTGTATGGGATGAAGGAGGAAAATGGATGGATCATGGTGGTTCTAATCAAACAGGAATTCAAGGGGGCGGAATAGTGCAATTGGCAAGAGCATACTGGCCGAATCATTCCTATTTCGAAGTTTTGCAAAAGATTCAATTTACCTTTGAACATTTTCAAAAAGCTAAAATCCCGCTTTTTGATTCTTTTAAGTCTACGAATAAGGAGATTGATAGTATCCTAGAATTTTCCCATAGTCAACAGCTCGGTAGAAATTATGTGCTTTCCAGTTACCTACAGAAACGTGGTGTGGAATCTGTTGCCTCGGGGTTGCTTAGGGAGGTTTATTATAAAAATAAAGCTTTTAACAATCCTTCTCAATTGTTTTATACACTTGGATGGAGGAATGAAAAAGGGCATTGGGAAATTTCAAGCCCTAAGGGTTTTAAAGCAAGTATCGGTAATAAAGATATTTCAATAATTCGTGGAGCGCCTGATCATCTAGTCTTGTTTGAAGGTTATTTCGATTTTTTAAGCTGGCTGAAATTTAAAAAAAAAGAAATTTCACCTACCATAATTGTTCTTAACTCAGTTTCTTTGGTAAATCGTGCTATTGAAGCCATGCGTGAATTTAATAAGATCGATCTTTATCTAGATAACGATGAAGTCGGAAAACATTGTACATCATTAATAAAAGAGTCTTATCCTTTTGCCAATGATCGGTCCAATATATATACTGGTTTTAAAGATTATAATGAAATGTTAATACACTTATTGAGAAACGGCTATAGTCGTATAAATAGATAGCTGTTTTTATATGCAAATATTTATATTTCTGTATATATGACTATCGGGATGTACAACCGGCTAGCTATTTGTTTTTCAAAATATATCGGATAGCGATTATTTAAATATTTGAATATATGTTCTATTCTTTCCCCCTTTATGTATCTAGACCATTATACGAACATAGAAATATAAAAATAGTAGTTAATCTTTATATCTGCATATTCCAATATTTGACAGGGTACCTCAGTGAATATAAATTTTGTCTGTCTAAATTAAATATTTGTATATCATAGGTTGCCCTAACGTCAATCTTTGTTTTAATTCTCGGCTTACTCCTGAAGAGCGCTAATACTTGATTCAATTCAAAGTTTTGAATGGATTTCGTAGTGATACTCCACTCAAATAGTTTTTTGTTTTGTTTTGAGCAAGTTGTGTTTTTGTACGTACAGATTTGCTGCTCAAATCATGTACCCACAAAAACGAACTTGCCCTGAAATAGATCTTCCCGCTGGGCTGATCCATATCAGGGAAGGAAAAATGTCGCAACTCCATTTTTCTATATCTAATCCCAACATCATGTTAAAAAACACGGCAGCCTATTTACGGGAATAGGTGGCTTTGATCTGGCTGCTTCCTGGATGGGATGGGAGAATGTTTTTTCCTGTGAAAAGAATCCATTAGGTGCTGCCCAGCAAAGACCAGTTTTAGGTACAAAATTCCCTTGAGGGAACATTGGCCTTGTGAGCCCCCGTTTTTTGGCGGAGTTAATGGGATTTCCAGTGAAATGGATGGAATCTCCTTTTCTGTCTGGCAGCAGCAAAGCTTGAGAGCCTACGAAACTGCCATAGTCCCCAGGTGGCCTATGAGATTTTTAAGGCGATAGAATCCGTAAGCACCTAAAACAACAACATTATGCGAAATAAGAAAGCTTCCAGAGCTGAATCAACCAAGGATAATAGGATCTATAGGTTCGAACTTCGGTTGACAAAAGCCGAAAAGGCACAGTTCCTTTCCCTTGAAAAGTCCACGGGTCTGAACCGGTCGGAGATTGTCCGAAATAAGGTTTTGTCCCATTCGTCCAAGATATTGGTCGATTCTAAAACCATACTCCAGATGCTCGACACGCTTGGTTCTGAGCTAGGAAGATCAGGGAATAATATCAATCAGCTGGCCCGGCATATCAATACGTTGAAACTGCAGGGCCGCCTGGAACCCGGTGAACTATCACGGTTTCCATCCCTGATTGCTGATTATATTAAATATCAGCGGCAGATTGAACAGGAATTCAGAAATCTAATGCGGTTGATCAAAGGGCAGCGATGATTGTTAAAATATTATCTTCTGCTAAAAGTTTTGGCGGTGTCCGTTATAATACGGACAAGATCCAGCAGGATAAAGGTGAACTTGTAAAAGCGGCAAATTTCGGTGCGCTTGGAGCCATGACCAGCTTACGCCCATCTGATTATATCAACTATCTGGAGCTACAGACCAGTGCGAGCAAAAAAATAAAGAACCCACAATTTCATGTTGCGATTTCATGTAAGGGCCGCAGCCATAGTAAAGAAGAACTAACAGAAATCGCTGAGAAGTGGTTAAAAGGAATGGGGTATGAAAACCAACCCTATTTGCTGATATTTCACAAGGATACTAAAAATAATCATATCCATATCGTCTCAACACGTGTCGGCAGGGACGGGAAAAAAATCAGCGATAGCTTTGAGAAACTTCGTTCCTATGAGGTCCTCAACCGGGTGATGGGAAACGACGAAAAAATCGAAGCTTCGAAATCTATACAAAATGCCCTTCAATACAGCTTTTCCACACGGGCACAGTTTATGATGATATTGGAAAATCAGGGTTACAGCATTACGCTTAATGCGGGAAATTATCAGGTTTCCAAATTCGGTAAAAATCTTGGTGAAGTACCCCTAGATGTTATTGACAATAAGATCGGACAGTTTCAGAAAGACCTTGATAGATTATCCCGGATTCGAGCAATTTTCCACCGCTATAAATTGGCGCATGATCCATCTGTGAGAACTTTGTATCAGGAAAACCCCGGTGGGGAAAGAACTTTTGATGTTGGTTACACATCCGATTTGGCAGAACTGTTCAAATCAAAATTTGGTATTCAGATCCATTTTCATGGAAAAGCCGGAAAACCTCCTTATGGATATACGGTAATTGACCATGCGTGCAGGTCCATATATAAGGGTGGTGACCTGATGCCACTTTCAGAATTTATCTCCGCAAATATTAGTGATAAAACGCTAAAACCTGTCAGGTCGGAAGATTCCGAGAGAGATGGTTTTACCTCGCCGGCTAATAAATCATTTAGCACTGAAAATTCAAATGTCCTCGATGACATACCGGAAAATGACAGTTTTCCTGTACCTGATTTTCAGATCGACATCCGGGATGACGTCGATGATGAGGCAATTCATGGAAGAAATCGGAGACGTAAAAGAAAATCCCGCACCAATACACGTTAGCAAAAACATTATTGACCAAACTCTAACATTATGCTTGTACTTATCGGAAACCAGAAGGGAGGATGCGGTAAAAGTACGCTTGCGCTTCTGCTCGCCAATTTTTTGGCAATAGAGAAACGTCAGCCCCTGACCATTCTTGATATGGATTATCAACAGTCCCTATTTGCGAAATCGCAAAAAGCTAAAATATTGGAAAATGACCCTTTTTATGAAATTGTTCCCGCCGCGCTTGAAAATTTTCCATTAATGAAGAAGAGACTTCTAAAATCTCCGAAGGACATCATTTTAATTGATCTTCCCGGAAAGATGGATGATGATGGCCTCGTTCCAATTTTCACTTCTGCCGACCTTTTTCTGTGCCCATTTGCGTATGACGAATTTTCAGTCGATTCAACGGTGCTCTTTTCAATGGTCGTCAAAAAACTGAACAGCCGGGCACAGGTTCTTTTTATCCCCAACAGGATCAAGACAAATGTAAAATACGAAACCAAAGAACAGGTCCAGAAGGTCCTACGAAATTTTGGAATAGTCCTTTCGGAGATTTCGGACAGGATAGATTTTCAACGGGTCTCTACCGTGCATACCCCCGAAACGATCCGTCCGGTATCTTATCCGTTGCTTTCCCATATCTATGACCATTTTCTTAAAAGTGACTAATGCCCATGAATATTAAAACGCTAGCGGATGAACTGAGGGAAACCATTAGGAAAGATAATAATGAAGGAACAGGCAAAACAGTCCCGAAAAAGAAATCTATCCAAAATAACACATTAGATCCTATCGTTGAGGAAATAAGGGTCCATAAACTGATCGGAAAAGAAAAGCTGCTGATCAGGCTCGACGATAAAACCATATTTCTTCTCAAACAGCTCAAGGTTACCCAAGGAATTGACATGAACAAGATCATTTCCTATTCCCTTCAATACTTCCTCCAAAAACATCCCCAAATTTCAAATCATATCAAAGAAACCCTAAAAAATCTCGAACTATGAACTGGATTCAATTTACACTCTATCTCTCCACCCTTTACCTTGGATACTACGGACTGAACCTCATGTATGATTTTTATCGCAATAATAAGCCGGGTAATGAACCTAAAAACGCAAGAAATGGTGAAATCTTATTTCCTGAATTTCATTCCTCCACGAAGGTGGACCTATCGGAGGAAGATATTCTGGACGACAGCTTCGAAAATGCAGGTGCAATCACAAGTGGCCCGATAGAAAGTTCTGGTGGCGTATCCATCAAAGAATTGTTCTCCCTTGCTCAAAATGACCTGATCGAATATACTAAAGCAATTGCTTATTAATCAATAATGAACAAAAAGAAAACGATATGGACGGCAATTGCCGTCTTTTTTTTTGTCCACAACCTAATCGCACAGCCGGGCCTGTCCGAATTCAGGCAGGTCAGCTCCGAGATCAGGGGCTGGTATTTTAATTTTTCCGACTTCGCCCTGGTTCTTGGGGCTATCTGTGGCCTGCTAGGTGGGGTTCGGATCTTCTACAACTGGCAGAGCGGAAAAGACCATCATATTGATGCCCAGGTCATGGCCTGGTTTCTCTCCTGCCTTTTTCTTTCCCTACTGAGTGCATCCCTAAAAGCACTCTATGGAATCAGCTAAAACGCCAATCTTTTTTCCATTCACTTTTTTAATTCCTATTTCTTATGAGAGTAAAAGCAAGCAAGTTACTTGTTTTATCCGCAATCTGCCTTTTTGCGGAACGTTCCTTCGCCCAAGGAGGAACAGTTGGTATTGACGCCGCCACATCGTCGTTAAATACCTATGTCGATCCCATATCGACATTGATACTGAGTATCGGGGCTGTCGTCGGGCTGATAGGGGGAATCAGGGTCTATATCAAATGGAACAGCGGAGACCAGGATATCTCGAAAGAACTGATGTCGTGGGGCGGTTCCTGTCTATTTCTCATTCTGGTCAGTGTGGTCATCAAGGCATTTTTCGGCGTATGATCCAGAAAAACTATCAATTTTATAAGGGGCTCCAAAAGCCCCTTATTTACAGGGGTTTTAAAGGGAAGTTTATCTATTACGCTGTCATATCCATCATGGGCGGCATGCTCTGCGGAGGTCTTATTGGCGCATTTACCAACATGATACTTGGCTGTCTGGGCATCCTCGTGTTCATGACTCTGGGAATGGTGTATACGATCAGTAAGCAGAAAAAGGGGCTATTCGACAAAACCCGTCACAACGGAATTATTATCCATCCTTCCAAAACACTGTTCAGAAATGAAAAAGCAAAGTAAGCATGCCTTTAATCTACCTTTTGCGGGCATTGATGAATTTATGGGTTTCCCGATCCTCTTTGGGGATAAGGGGGACTATTCAATTATCCTTGGTATTACCAATCCGGTCATCCAATTTGATGCCGATGAAACCAAGTATTCCGCCTATCACCATGCCCTCTCCAGTGTGGTCAAACTTTTTGGGGAAGGACATATAATCCAAAAGCAGGATGTATTTATCCGTAGAAAGTATCGACCAGTTCCATCGGAAGTGTTTTTGGAACAAAAATATCAGGAACATTTTAGCGGTCGGGAATTTACCGAAATCAGAAGCTACATCACCTTTACCAAACAGGTAAAGAAAGGCACATTCTATACTTTCGATGAGAAGATGCTCCATAAATTTATAAGGGATCTTGGTAAAGTAATTGAGGTATTAAGTGGTGCAGGTCTTCATCCAAGGGTTCTTGGAAAAACAGAAATCAATCGTCTTTATTACAGGATACTTTCATTTGATTTTGAGGGTACGGAAACTGTATTGGATAATTATCAGTGTCGGGACAATCAGATAAATCTGGGGAAAAGATCCATCAGATGCATTAGTCTCATAGATACGGATATTGTTGAATTGCCGGATACGATCAGTGCATATGCGATACGGAATGAAACAAACGGCTTGATGGATTTTCCCGTTGACAATTTATTTTTTCTGCACAGGGTGCCAGATTATAAGGTCATGATCTATAATCAGGTGATTGAAATTCCAGCTCAGCAGTTTACACTGAACAAACTGGAACTTAAAAGGAAAAGACATTCCAATATGCCCGATCCGGCCAATCAGCTCTATGTTGAAGATATTGATAATTTATTGGCCGATGTGGCAAAAGACAATCAGTTGCTCGTTAATACACACTTTTCGATTTTGATCGGCTGCGATTCTGAACTGCTGGAAAGGGCATCGAATTTTATTGAATCGTCCCTATTTCAGCAGGGGATTATTCCGAACAGAAATGCTTACAACCAGTTCGAATTATTCAGGTCTTCATTACCCGGTAATGCCGTGGAACTACAGGTTTATGACTGGTTTTTGACTCCGGTAGATGCGGCGCTCTGTTATTTCTTTAAGGAATCACTGCCCTGCGATGAAAAAACGGATTTTCTGATCCGGTTTACAGACCGACAGGGGATACCATTGGCATTTGATCCTGCTGACCTGAGTACAAACCGTATTTCCAACCGTTCGAAATTTGCGCTGGGGCCTAGCGGTACAGGAAAATCTTTCTTCATGAATGCGCTTCTGGAACAGTATTATAGGTATAACATGGATATTGTCATCGTCGATACCGGCGATTCCTATCAGGGCCTCTGTACTTTTCTAGGCGGAACTTACCTGACCTATACTGAGGAAAACCCGATATCCATGAATCCTTTTGCCCTGACTCAGGAAGAGTTTAACCTAGAGAAAAAGGATTTCTTAAAAACCTTGGTAGCGCTGCTCTGGAAGGGAGCCGGCGGAAAACTGTCTCAGGTAGAGGACACGCTTTTATCAAACGTTATATCCTCCTATTATTATGAATATTTTTACCTCGATCCCGGTCCGCAAAGCCCTGGGCGTCCTGACGAATTAAATTTCGACTCTTTTTATGTGTATTCCGTTGACAAGATCAAGGATATAATGGACGATGAATCCTTAAAGTTTGATCTGGATGAATACAGGTATGTATTGAAGAAATTCTTTACCGGACAGGAATTTGGTACCGTTCTCAATAAAAGTGCTGATTCCTCCCTATTTGAAGAGAGGTTTGTGGTGTTCGAAATCGACAATCTGAAGGAGAACAAGACCCTTTTTCCTATCGTTACGCTGGTTATTATGGATCTATTCCTACAGAAAATGAGGCATCGGACATTCCAACGTAAAGCCTTAGTGATCGAAGAAGCATGGAAGGCCATTGCAAGCCCCTTAATGGCTGGTTACATAGTTTACCTGTATAAAACGGTAAGAAAATTTTATGGTGAAATCGTGGTCGTTACGCAAGAACTAGGGGATATTTTAGGCAATCCAATAGTCAAGGACAGCATTCTGGCAAATTCGGATACAATATGTTTACTTGACCAGTCTAAATTTCAGTCCAATTATGATGAAATAGCAAAACTGCTATCCATTACCGATGTAGAAAGACGGAAGATCTTTACCATAAATAAATTACAGAATAAAGAAGACAGGTCTCGTTTTAAGGAAGTCTACATCCGAAGGGGGACGGTGGGCGAAGTATATGGCGTGGAAGTATCCTTATTTCAGTATCTCGCATTTACCACCGAAAAACCAGAAAAAAGTGCCGTAAAAATCTATGCGGACCATTTTGGAAATTATAAAGATGGCCTTACCGCATTCGTCAAAGATCTGGAATATTCTGGCAAAGCCCTGAACGATTTTGTTGGGGAAGTTAACAGAAAGGGAATTCAAACTTTAAATCTTATGGCCAATGAATAGACTAATTATGATTTTGCTGATCTTATTGCCAAGCTTGTCAGTGAAAGCACAGATCTATACCGATCCGGCAGTAGCAGCGGCAACGGGAGCGCATGCCTCGGTGATGAATAGGCAATTGGATCATGTCAACGATAACCTGACACTGATCCAGCGGGGCCAGCTTGCTGTTACCGGGCAGTTGCAGATCGTCAATGATCTACAGGATAAAATTTATAAAGGACTCTCCGAGGTCTCTTCTGTGGTCAGATCGCTGCTGAGCATAAAAGAGATTGCTGGAATTACCGTCGATATTATTGAGGATGTTGAAAAAGCAATGGTACTTGCAAAGGGGAATCCTGTGCTTTTACTTTTTGCCGAAGCCGGTGCAAGGGAATTTAAGAACAGGGCGACAAACCTTGCCACAGAGGTAGGGGCTTTTGTACTCAAAGATGGGAAGGATAATCTGATGGACTCTGGTGAACGGGCAAAATTACTCAACCGGATACAGACGGAAATGACCATTCTCAGAGGTGTAGCTTATGGAATGCACCGTAATATGTATTGGGCAAAACAACGGGGAGTTCTCAATTCCTTAAATCCCTATGCGAGGTTTATCAATATAGATAAACAGATAGCGGATGATGTAATCAGAAATTCTAGACTTGTAAAGAAATAATGCAATGAAATGGAGAATTATCTTTTGTTTCTGTATTCTTTGCTTATCCAAAACTGCAAGTTGCCAGCTGAATGTACAGCTTTTGCACCAGCTGGTAGACCACAGCAAGGATGAGTATGAACGGCAGAAAGGGGCACGTGACCGTCAGGGCGTGACCACGGCAAATGAGCAGGTAAATACTTCAGGCACGACAAAGCTCAAAAAGCGGTATCGGGAGATCCAGAACAGGTTCAGTATCCTGCATACGGCATTACAGGGACTGAGTATGGGAATTGAATCCAGACCGATCATTGAACGGATTATTGCCCATCAGGACAGAATAATAGGTATCGCATCTGACCATCCTGAATTTATTCCACTGGCCTTAAATAGCGAAAAGGAAATCGTAGATAGGTCAGTTCAATTGGGACGATATATTGCCGGCCTGTTTTTGACAATTGGCGAACTCAACCAGATGAAAGCCAGTGATCGCCGTTTGCTTTATGCGCATATACTGACTGAACTTCGACAGATAGAAGGAGTATCCAGGGCACTGGCATCTGCCCTTTATTACTCCACAAAGAAGAAAATACTGGATGGTCTAAATCCATTTAGCGAGTATATAAACACCGACAGAAGAATTGTAGAAAATATATTAAGACAATTAGAAAAGAAACCATGAAGTATTATCTCATAACACTGATTATTTTCTGTTTTGATTTTTTGTATGGGCAAAGTTATGTGACAATAATTTCAGATACCAAACATCTGGCAATCGTAAATGAAAACGGTGCGGTCAGGCTGGCCTCCGAATCGGCGCATAACAGTATGCTAAAGCAGATCAATCAAAATGTTGAAGACATCAATCTCAACCTGTCTTCCCTGGTAATCGTTCAGCAGGTGATCCATAGGTCTCTAACGGAGGTAAACAATGCTTTGAAGTCCAGTAGATCCGTGTTACAGGTTTCTTCTCTGATAGCTGAAATTATTAAACAGTCCAATAGCCTTATCGAGATTTCAAAAGAAGAACCCTGGCTGCTTTTAGTAGCGGAAGGAACAGCTAGGCAACTAAAAGAAAGGGGGATAAATCTTGCTACGGAAGTTTCTGATTTTGTTCTCAAGGAAGGCAAAAATGTCTTAATGGATTATGAAAAACGGGATTTTCTATTGCGGAAGATCATTATCGAACTAAAGGTGATGCGCGCGCTTCTTTTCAGTATGGAACGTTCGGTTTATTGGACAAAAATAAATGGATTATTAAAAACGGTGAATCCTTTTAAAAATTTTGTCAATAAGGACATCCAAAAAGCAAACGAGATATTAAGGAATTATGAAGCTGTAAAACATTGAATTATGTGGAGAATATTAACTGTTGTTATTTTACTGCTTGGATCTAAACCTGTCATTGGCCAGCGGATCAAGCGCCAAACAGATAAACATATTGTCAATCAGCAGGAGCGTATGGTACATAAACAATGGGACCGAAAGAAATTTACCCCGACTTCTGGCTTTCTTGGACTGAATTATCAGTATTGGCTCACCTGGGGCCTTCATCCCAATTATCCCAAGCTGGACAGGCGTCCCCTTTCAGGTTCCGGGCCCCAAACCGTGCGAATGGGGCTGGTGATGGCCATGCAGCAGACCAATGATTCCTATAAAAAGCAGTCCGATACCATCCGAAATACAGCTATAAAGGAACTCACCAACTATTCAGGGGTTGTGAGTGCCGCAGATCCACTTTGGATGCTATACTATAAACATGAGTTCGCCCCCCTAGAAAAGGATGAATCCCTAATCCTTCAAGGGCTCAGTTCAGAGGTAAAAGAATATCTGATAAATAAAGGTACTTATGAATGGTATACCAGTGAAAGATCGGGACTCATAGAACGTTTGGAAATCCTTAAAACAGCAGACCTTGAAAGAGGCAGCAGGATTATGGGCTATCATCGTCTATTGTCGGAATATAGAGTTCTTGAATCGGGATGGGAATCCAAGAAAAGCAATGCCCTGAAATTTCTATCCCTATCAAGTGACCTGTCTACCATTAAGGAGATAGATCCGGTCATGCCGTTCCCACATACTGGAAAATCTGATATAGAAATTGCGGACAAATTCCTAAATAAGAGCAGATGATAAATTAATTTTTTATGACATACACATTTTTTTTACAGGCATCTCCAGTGGGGGTGCCTGATTCATTTAAAGATACTTTCACTTTCCTGCAGGGAAATGGGGTATATGAGGAAGGGGTAATGCATTTCCTGAAAGGGATGAAAGATACGATATGGACCCATTACGATACTTTTATTACGGATGCACAGGCACTTGCGGCAATTTTTATGCTCATATTTTTTGCTATTAAGAGCTATGAAATGATGTCCGGTGATAAAAAAATGGAGATTATGCCCTTACTCAGGCCATTTGGACTAGTTATGGTCATTATCTGGTGGGGAGCTTTCACAAGAGTGATCGCTTATCCTACGGATATTGTCGCTGCCAAAACGGAAAGCCTCTTTGATAGCGGACAGACCGAAGTCAATAGCCTGCGGCTCCAACGTGCAAAACTCATGTATGACATAGCCAATTCTTTGACCCAGATCCAGGCGGAAACCGAAGTGGCAAAAAACGAGGCGGATACATGGTACGGAAAGGCATGGGATGCGGTCACCTCAACCGTGAAAGATGGATTTACTTCCGTCTGGAACAATGTTGTGGAGCTAAGAAACAGGATGCAGATCAATTTGCAATTGTGGGCAACCTATACACTGGAAACTTTAGCAGTCTGGGTACTTCGGATCTGTGTCTATATCATATTCATGATCCAGATACTCTATTCGACCATTCTGATCATTTTAGGGCCATTCTCCGTTGCGATAAGTATTCTTCCCGCTTTCAGGGATTCCTTCGGAACCTGGATAGCACGCTTTGTTTCCGTAAATCTATATTCTGGGATTGCCTATTTGGTAATGCATATAGCCAGCCTTTTTCAGCAGTATGCCCTTGAAGCCGAAATCACCCGTTATCAGGAATTATTATCGACTTCAGGTGATAGGCTGGAAAAACTTGGCTGGCTAGCTGGAAATGGGATAATGTCATTTGGGATCGTCATAGTTACCTTCCTGATTGGCGGGCTTACCATGCTCACGGTGCCAAGTATCAGTACATGGATCGTCTCCACTTCTGGAATCACCTCCGCCGCGGGTACAATGGGCCGTGGGGCATCCGGTATGGCCAGGACCGCTAGAAGAGTGATCGCAAAATTCTAAACTTAAATAAAGAACATGATTATCAAAAATATAGAATCAAAGATTCGTCTGGCGACCTTAATCGCCGTCGGGAGTTTAATAACTGCCTTTCTGCTGGTGTCCATTGTCTCCTTCTTTGCCTTTAAACAAGTGGAAAGCGCAAGAAAGTCAGTATATGTACTGGATATAAATAATGTGCCCCTGGCCGCGCAGCAGACCAGTGTTGAAATGAACCGTTCAGCCGAGTACCGAACGCATATAAATTTATTCCATAGTCTTTTTTTTACCCTGACACCGGACGAGAAATTTATAGAATACCAGATGAAGCGGGCGATGTATCTGATTGATGAATCAGGTGCTTTACAATACAATAACCTCCGTGAGAAAGGATTTTTTAATTCTATCTTATCTTCCAGTGCGGTACTAACGGTCCAGACGGATTCGATCCACCTTGAAGGAAATTATTTTCGCTTTTATGGTAAACAGACAATAGACCGTCGGAGCTCAACCGTCGTTCGAAGTCTCATTACAGAAGGATACCTAAGGGACCTTAAAATAAGGACAGACAACAACGCACACGCAGTTCTGATAACGAGATGGAAAACATTGGAAAACAAAGACCTCAGTTATGTTCAGAAAAATAACCTCTAATAAATCCGAAAGTAGTGTCTGGAAAGAGATCGGCAAAGAATTTTCCAGATATACAGTCCACCTTAGAAGATTTGTAAGGTCAAAATTGAGTACATATCCTAAACAGGTTTTCATGTTCATGGTGTTATGTGTCGTGATTTCAATCTGCTGTTTTTTTATGCTGCCAAGGCAAAAGGAAGTAAAAATGGAAAAAAATGCGAAACTATCGGCGCCTATTGCGGATGGAATGGGAAATATATTTGGTTCAATCTCCGATCTAAAAGAAGTACTTGAACTCCAGGCTGTCCTAGAAGGGCTTTCAAAAAAGGATCACCTGGATAAACAGGATAGTATGATCCTTATCCAGATAAAGGATAGGCTTTTGTCGCTGGAAAACCATAATGCGAAGGATTCGATAACCAAAGATTAATCCAGCATTTTTTCCCTAGACCCGCTTAGTATTTCTCAATTCAAAATCAAATTATATTATGAAATTAGACTTAAAAAGGCCCAAATATATCATACCGATTATCGCCCTGCCTTTTATCTGTATTTTCTTTTACGTTTACCAATCCGCATTTTCAAAAGAGAGTGCTGTAAAAGATAATGGGCCCCAGCTAAAAGAACATATTTCGGAAGTCTCCCCAGAGGTGAAAAATAAAGCTTTAACAGATAAGCTTAATGCTTACCGGGAAATGTACCGACGAGGAGATGGCTATACTGCTGTGAATCAATTGCAGGAAGACAAAGTAGATGGATTCCGTTTTGATGAAATGTACAATGATAAAGAAAAACGCAAGTTAGATTCCATAAGGGAAAAGCTTAAACAGGAATCGCTGATTTCAGTTGATGCACCAAAGGCTGTGCATGGAAATGAAGACCTGGACCATGTACTGGGGTCCCTTGTCCCTAAATCCAATCCAGAATCCAGAAAAGAACCAAAACGGAAAGAAGAAGATCCGATGCTCCTGTTCCGCCGGCAGATGGAATTTGCCGATAGTCTGGCAAAGGCAAATGATCCGGAAGAAAGAGCAGCAAGAGAGGAGAGGCAGCGGATTGAAATGGCGAAAAAAGCGGAAGCTGAAATGCCATTGCTTAAAGTCAGAAAGGCCGACGATACCCAGTCCGTTTTCAATACGGTAAGAGACAATCCGAACGATTCTTTTATTCAGGCCATAATTGACGAGAATATGACCGGTTATGTGGATTCCAGGTTGCGGATCAGGCTCATGGATGATTTATCGGTGGGAAGTAATCTGATCCACAAAGGCACCTATTTATACGCAATGATAAGTGGATTTACCGGCCAGCGTGTCCTTTTGAGCATTACCTCAATTATGCAGGGAGATAAGATCCTGCCCGTAAAACTTGATCTGTATGATAATGATGGTCTTCAGGGCCTTTATGTACCCGCATCCGCTTTCAGGGAGTTCAGCAAAGAACTTGGCGCAAATTCTTCTCAAGGAATTTCAATACAGGGAGGAGAAAACCAGAACCAGATTATTATGGGCGTGATCCAAAGGATGTTCCAGTCAACTACTACCGCAGTTTCCAGGTATATCAGAAAAAACAGGGCGAAAATCAAATATAATACGCTGGTCTATCTGATAGACCCACAAGCACTTCGTGAAAATCAAAAACAATACAAATAATCATTCATCATTTTCAATTATGAGAAATCTATTTCTGTTTTTATCGGCAATATTTCTGTTCGCCGTAACCCCGACAATGGCACAGACAGGAGGTGACCATTTACTTGGCGACCTTAAATCTATCAGGTTTTCCAAAGGAAATACAATTCACATTCTTTCACCGGAACCGATCAAGTACGTGGATATATCTTCAAAAAAAGTAGCGGCAGATCTTCCTATTGATAATCTGCTTCGGCTTAAAATTGTTCCGGACAGCGTGGATCTAGATGATTCAGGGACAGAACTCGGCAGCATTACAGTGGTCGGAGAAAATTTCATGACACAGTTCAGAGCCTTGAAATCTGGTCAGGACATTGAAGCACAGTCGCCCGTCCTTTATGAAATAAATCCTTTATCTACGGTCCCGCTGGAGCCTTTGGAAAACAACCTAAGCAGGAGTCAGATGAGGTCCTTATCCTATACTCTTTTAACCCAATCCGGAAACCGTCCAAAGAGGAAGGAAGAGAAGTTTGGAATAGGGATCTATCTGAACGGTATCAGAACGATCGGTGATTTCATTTTTCTTGATCTTTCATTTGTCAATAAAACGAACCTTTCATTTAGGCCAGATCAGCTACGTTTTTTTGTGGAAGATAAAAGAATCACCAAGGCAACAAATGTCCAGTCGGTTGAGATAGAACCCATCTGGCAATTTCAGCCATTCGGCCTTCTAAAGAAAAAGAACCGGAATATTTATGTTCTTAAAAAAGTAACATTTCCGGGCAGTAAAATATTGCGGATAAGTCTCACTGAAAAACAGCTATCGGGCAGGGCAATTGACCTGAAAATCAAATACCAGGATATTCTGAATGCCGATTCTCTATAACCAATAAAAATATGGAAGAAACAAAAGAGCAGCAGGGCCTTTATAGATTCTTCCAGTTTGCCATTTATCTTTCCATTTTTCTAGAGTTCTATCTCTTTCTTTATGTTGAGAAATCCCTTGAATATGGGATTCTAAACAAGACAAATTTACTTTTTGCAACCAAGTTGGCAAGGATGCCTTTTTATTCGGGGCTGCTGGCCAGTAAGCTATTTACTGTCTTTTTGGTCGTATTGGTTTCTATAGGTACCCTGAGTAAAAAGAAGAAAGATCTAAACCCCAAGAACCAAATTGTTTATCCCCTCACGCTTGGATTCATAATAATTGCGCTTGCGGTATGGCTGCACGGTCACCAGGGGAAACCGATTCTATATGGGCTGAATTATTATGATCTTGGTTATGTATTCAGCTCTCTTTTGGGGATTGTCCTGATCCATGTTGCACTAGACAACATTTCAAAGATTATCAGCTCTAGATTAGGGAAAGATAAATGGAATATCGAGGAAGAATCCTTTATGCAGCCCACCCGGGCGAAAATCACACCCTATTCTGTCAATATTCCAATGTTGTTTTATTATAAGGGAAAGGTTAATCAAGGCTATATTCCACTGGAAAACTTATTTAGGGGCTGTTTGGTCTGCGGAGTTCCGGGAAGCGGTAAAAGTTTTGGGGTCATTATGCCAATTATCAGGCAGATGATCGCCAATTCATTCACTATGTGTATTTATGATCTAAAATATCCTGATCTTGGAAAGATTGCCTACTATCATTACCTGCTGGCCAAACAGGAAGGAAAAATGCTGGATTATGAATTCCATGTCATTAACCTGAATGACCCATCCAGAAGCCGCCGGGCAAATCCATTTAAGCCGGAATATTTGCAGACCCTTGCTGATGCAAACGAAACTGCCGAGGCTTTGGTAGAGGCCCTTAAAAAGGGTGATAAAAGTGGAGGAAGCGACCAGTTTTTTACCCAATCTGCTGTAAATTTCTTAACGGCCTGTATCTACTTCTTTTGTAAGTATGAAAATGGACGCTATTCAACTTTGCCACATGTTCTGGCATTTTTGAACCTGTCCTATGAAGATGTTTTTGACACGCTCTTTAGCAACGACGAACTTAATTCGCTTCTGTCTCCCTTTATGACAGCTTATAAGGCTCGTGCTTTTGAGCAGCTGGAGGGACAGGTCGGAACATTAAAAATCTTTATCAGCAGGCTGGCGACAAAAGAAACGTTCTGGGTGTTTGGGGGAGATGACTTTGAATTAAAGGTCAGTAATCCCAAATATCCCGGAATACTGATCTTGGCTAATGATCCCGCTACCCAGAGCATCAATTCCGCATGTTTATCAGTTGTCGTGAACCGTGTTACAAAATTGGTAAATTCCAAAGGAAACCTTCCTGTTGGAATAGTCGTTGATGAGGCTCCAAGTTTATATTTATACCGTATAGAACAGGTCCTTAGCCAGGCACGAAGTAATCTTGTGGCGACAGTCCTGGGTATCCAGAGCTTACAGCAGTTCCAGCAGCAGTATGGCAAAGAAACATCCGCGACGATTACTTCAGTCGTGGGAAACGTTCTATCAGGAAGCGTACAGAACAAAGATACACTTGAGTGGTTGGAACGGATCTTTGGAAAAGTAAAACAGCAGAGCGAAAGCCTTAGTATCGACAGGAATAAAACTTCCATATCCCTGTCAGAAAAACTCGAACCTCTTATCC
Source organism: Sphingobacterium sp. UBA6317 (assembly GCF_002440385.1). Classification (NCBI taxonomy): domain Bacteria; kingdom Pseudomonadati; phylum Bacteroidota; class Sphingobacteriia; order Sphingobacteriales; family Sphingobacteriaceae; genus Sphingobacterium; species Sphingobacterium sp. UBA6317. The sequence goes on from NZ_DJTD01000045.1 coordinate 44,149, forward strand.
CTGCAGGTAAAATCGCAGCACTTCCTGCTGGCCAGATGGTAGGACTCGTCGCTTCTGATGCAGTAGAGAAATTTACGGGAAAATTCAGGACCTCAGCTGTTAACTGCCGGATAAATGTTGATGTTGGAGCGATAAAACAGGAAGAGCAGCATTATAGAGAATTGCCCATATTCTATGATTTTGGAGAGAGAAAAGAACAGATACTGCTGTCAAATTTCAAAAAGATCAAAGAGGAGGTTAATTCAGTTGTCGAAGCGGTTACCGGATTTCGGTATACGCAGCTACCGAAACGGAATCCTTAACGGATAAATACAAAAAATCATCGGAATAATTTTCAGATCACCCGTTTAATTTCATTATGCATAATATTCGCTGCCCCGTGTATCCAGTTTACTGTAGTCCAATAATCTGGATATTCTTATTGCTTTTTATTCCCTTAAATGCAGTTGGGCAATCCATAGATTTTAGTCTCCCGCTTGAAAAAATGAGGGTCACGTCTCCTTACGGTTTTAGGGTACATCCTATAAAATTAAAACCTATTCATCATAACGGTGTAGATCTTGCGGCCAGAGGTTCACCCATCTTTAATATAATTTCAGGATATGTGGTGAATGCCAGGGAAAGTCCTACGCTGGGTAAATTTCTGGTAATAGAATCAGGTGATGATATCCAGGTTATTTACGGGCACCTATCTCGACTATTGGTCCAAAAAGGCGAATGTGTACCGCCCGGCCATCTTCTTGGTATAAGTGGTAAAACAGGTCTGACGACCGGAGAGCATCTCCATCTCTCAGTCAAAATCCGGGGTCAATTTATTGACCCCATTCTTTTTCTTAAAAAGCTCAATGAGTTCAGCTTAAATCCTTTAAACGAGAAAAAAAATGAATAAATCTTTTGAAAGCCTTAATGAGAAACTTAGAATTCTGAAAGAAGGCGAAGAAATTGGGCTTACGCCCGAAGAGGCAGTGATATATGGTATATCTTATGGTGACGAATCTCCTTTTGACGAGGAAAATAACGAGGAAGGAGAGGAGGATGAACAATAAGGTAAAATCACTGCACGAACAGGTTGCCGCTACACTCATCGAAAAACTGGAAAAAGGAACAGCTCCCTGGCAGAAACCTTGGAATTCCGCTTCAACCGATTTCAGTCTACCTTATAATGCAATTACGGGAAATAGATATAAAGGAATCAATATCTTTTCACTGCTGAATTCAAGTAGGGAAGATCCCAGGTGGCTGACTTTCAAGCAAGCAGATTCCAAAGGCTGGCAAATAAACAAGGGTGAAAAGGGTACGCTGGTTCAATTTGTTAAAACCCACGATCTTATCCCAAAATTAGATGAAAACGGGAAAAAAGTCCTTGATGAAAACGGTAAAAGCATAAAAGTAAGGACACCTTTGGAACGTGCCATTGTCACAGCGGCTTGGGTCTTTAACGCTGAACAGGTCAGTGGAATTCCCAAATTAGAGTTAAAGCCCCAATTGAAATCTGATTGGGACCCAATAGTCCGTGCGGAAGATCTGGTTATCCTTTCCGGTGCGGTGGTCAATCACAGAAAAGGTGATGAGGCGTATTATAGTCTCCGTTCTGATAGTATAACGATGCCCTTAAAAGAACAGTTTACCTCTCCTGACCGCTATTATGCTACTCTCCTTCATGAGCTTGGACATTGGACTGGACATCAGGACAGGCTCAACAGGTCCCTTTTTAACAGATTTGGGAGTGAAGGCTATGCACGGGAAGAATTAAGGGCCGAGATTGCCTCGATGTTGATCGGTGATGAGTTCAAGATCGGTCATGATCCGGGCCAGCATGTTGCTTATGTAAAAGGGTGGATCGAAATTTTAAAAAATAATCCTTATGAAATCCATGCGGCGGCAACGGATGCGGAAAAGATATTTTCTTATCTGCTGGATTTTGAGCGTAAACGTGAACTTAACCAGCATACCACTAATAAAAGCCAGCAAAAAAATGAATCCAAGCTCTTTATTGGCGATATCATTCCGTACAAGGAGTCTGTTTATAAAGTAACCAGTCAACTGAAAAGAGGAAGGCTGCAGATGGAAGTAGAGGACACCGGAAAGAAATTTGTACTCTCTAAAAACGACAGGCTCTACCAATCCCTGCTGGATGTCAAAAACGGCAATGATATAAAATCTCTAGCAATTTCTAATAGTAATGAAGAAGTTCAAAAAGCTTCTTATGGTTTAAAACGTTAATACTATAATAGCATGAATCAATTTAAAGACAACGAACTTCCCCTTGGTGAACTTGAAAAATTAGGACTATATATTCAGGGACGAATACTTCTTTCCAGGGACAATATCAATGCACTTCTTACGGGTAGAAGGACCGAAATGAAAAATTTTAAGGATCTTAAATTTGATGGGCTTTCTATTCCCGAAATCGATGCGAAACTATCCCTAAAGAAGAATCAGGATGGAAGTGTGAGCCTGAACGTTCATCCAATATATAAGGTGGCAAAAGCACATGAGCTTCTCGATGAAAACGAAAGCCAGAAACTTCAAAATGGAGAGATTGACAATATTTCAAAGGAACAAGAAGTACAAAAAGGCAAGGTCAGGAAAATAATCATCGAATACGATGAACAGACCAAAGAGTTTATTTCCTATGATCCTGAAAAGGTAAACGTTCCTTTAACGGTAAATTCAGAGACGCTTACCGAAGAGCAAAAGGAAAAGTTTAAAAATGGTCAGATTGTGGAATTATCTGATGGTACCAAATTTCAGCATACAGCGCTTAACCCTCAGGGATTAAAATCTGACAATAAAAGACTCGCACTTTCGATCCTGTTTGATGCTGGCATCTCTTATCTGGTATATAGGGGAATTCAGGCCCTGAAAAACCGTGCTGCTAAATTTCAATCGAAAGGTTATACTAATGGGTATAATCAGGCAGTCGCTGATATGAAACAAAAGGGAAATGTAGTCGATTCTAATGTCACCATCCAGCAATTAATTGATAAACATATCCCAAAACAGGAATCTAGGGGATATGGACGCTCATCATCCCGTTAGTGAATGTTGATAATCTGAATCAGAAAGTATTCCGATTCTTTGAACCATTTTTTGTAGAATCCAACAACGGTTTAGAGTTTAGTTATGGATGTAATACTAAGGAAAAGGAAATTTGGAAAAGGTCAGGATTCGTCGATGAAGTTGCCCAAGGTATTTGGACAGCTTACTATCAATTACCGATTTCAATAACTCATTTATTTATAGCCTCGAGTTGTACAGATACTTTGTGTTTTGCACATTTTTTTCCACAATATGTTGAAAAAAGGTCTGGCATTGCTTTCTCTTCATTAGGTAATCTGCCAAATAGAAAGATTTTTAGGGAACTTATTTGTAAGTTCCCTAATGCAAAAATTCATCTGATATCTGAAAATAGTCTGTTAGGACGAATTTTTGACTGTAAGATTGCCCTTTTGAAGCATGGTATTGATTCTAAAATTTCGATCAACGGGAATTTTATTGAAATAGAATTTCATGGGCAAGCTCTTGAGTTACCGATTGAGAGGTTTTCACTAAACTACTTTGAGGTGATTTCTAATAAACGGTTTTCCATTCGAACCCATAAACCAGTTAAGGGCTTCCTGAATTTCCATAAATTATTTACTGCTTTATAGTATTTAGTTCCCATGATGGCTGACTATTATCTGCGTTTTAACTTATGGATTTATTCACTTTTAAAATTATATTTTATGAATATTGAACTTAAAAATATTAAACATTCTCCTTCATTAAGCGAAGAAACAGAAGCATTCACAGCGTCTTTATATATCAACGGAAAACATGCTGGTTATGCCAAAAATGCAGGCCATGGTGGTTCAACTGATTATTATCATAAAGATGCAAAAGGAAAAGAACTTATAAAACAGGCCGAAGAACACACAAAATCTTTTAAGAAACCTGATGATCATTTTATTAATACGGCTTTAGAAGAGAAAATAGATGAGCTACTTTACGATCATTTACAGAAAAAGGACCTCGAAAAATTTAATAAGAAACTTGCTAAAATAACGGAAAATGGAATTGCCTATGGTATTCCAAATGATTCGTATTCTTATTATATTTTCAATCACTCGATGGAAAAATTCCTAAATAATATTAAAGGGATTGAACATATTAAGAATTTAATAAGGGATAAAATTATTCCAAAACTAGGGACCAATAAAGTTATTTTAAATACAAATATTCCTGAAAAAATCCTTTTGGAATCTGGATTAAAAAAAGGTCAGTATGCTCAACCTAAAACTAATATTACTGCTCAAACCAATTTGAATTCACAAAATGAACAAATTAAAAGAGGTAGGTCGTAATAGAAGCAATTGGATTTATCAAATGATAACCTTTTGTAAGACGGGAATTCGATTATAAATTTTATATTCATTTAAAATTTATAGTTTGTTTTATGGAAACTCAAATATCTGAGATTACAAGAAGGAATATTTTTGATTTTTTACAAGTTGAAAATTTATGGTGGCCAGGAAGACTTGATGAAATAGAATTCTTAAGTAGAATCTTTGATCTCAAAAATATACCATCAAATGACCACCGATTTGATAATGCAGAAGGGGATATTTGGCAACATCGAGTAAATAATCCTAATGACTGGACGGACAATTGGATTTTCAATGATGAACGATTTAATTTATTACGAGGAGACGATGCTATTTTCCTAAATTTTCTCTGCGAAATGATTCATCCTATCGTAAGGGCAGATAGCACAGAGGTAAATAGAATGCTACAAATATATAATGACAATTTAAGTGATGACAATTTTGAAATTGTTGAAAAGACCAAAATTTCTGGAAAGCCAATTTTTATTGGTCGTCAAAAACTAATGGGAAAAGAAACAATCGAAAGAAAAGGAAACGAGCTTAAATTGATTCTAAATGAACAGTATGTTTCACAACAAATTACACTTATGGAAAGTTCAATTGAAAATGCTCCTCATATTTCAATAGGTTTAGCTAAAGAATTAATAGAAACATGTTGTAAGTCGATTTTTGAGGAAAGATCGCAATCTTATGATAAAAATTGGGACTTAACGAAATTAATGAAAGAAACCACAAAACTCTTAAAATTAACTCCAGAAGATATATCTAATGAATCAAAAGCAGCGACTTCTATTAAACAGATACTTGGAAGTTTGTGCTCTGTAGTTCAGGGAATTGGAGAAATTAGAAATGAATATGGCAGTGGACACGGTAAAGGTGGGAAATTTAAAGGTTTACAACCCCGACATGCTAAACTTGCAGTAGGATCTGCATCTACCCTTGCAATTTATTTGCTTGAAACTCATCAATTAAGGTTATAAAAGCCTTAATATTTCCTTGATAGTATTAGTGAAATTCTAATGGAAAAGATGTAATGTTTCAGCGGAGCTTTTACGGTTGGTACATTTTAGATTTTGATACCATGGACAATGGAGATTCTGAAAACAATCATCATTCGACTCGGCTAATTTGGGAGTGTAACACCAACTGTGTCATAGGGTTAAAACTTAAAAACCTCTTTCGAGCTTGAGCCTATCCCCAAATCTAATATAAAGTTGGGATATGGTCAAGCCCCAGTTATGCATTGGCATTGTCCACTTTTTAGAGATGTCCTTTATGATCAGATACATCAATTTCATTAGTGCCTGTTCGGAACTGAAGGCTCCTTTAGACTTAATGACTTTTCGTATCTGACGGTGCATTCCCTCGATCGGATTTGTGGTGTATATAATCTTGCGAACCTGATCCTCGTACTCAAAGAAAGTAGAAAGATTGGTCCAATTATCCATCCAGGATTTGGCAGCAAGAGGATATTTCTTGCCCCATTTTTCTTCGAAAGACAAGAGGTTCTCATAACCTATTTCTTCGTTCACGGCTTTATAGACTGGCTTTAAATCCTCCATAACAAGCTTTTTATCTTTCTCAGTGACATAGCGCATACTTGTTCTGGTCTGGTGAACAATACACAACTGGATCTTTGTTTTTGGAAAAATAGCTTCTATGGCCTCTGGAAACCCTTTTAGACCATCAATACAAGCAATAAGGATGTCTTCAACGCCACGTTGCTTTAGATCTGTAAGAACTGAAAGCCAGAACTTAGCTCCCTCATTTTCTGAGCTATAAAGACCGATTAGATCTTTTCTACCATCCATACCAACTCCTAGGATATTATAGATAGCCCTCGATTCAACAGTTCCATTCTGGCGAACTTTGATGTGCATACAGTCTAGGAATATAAAGGGATAAACAGCTTCAAGAGGCCTGCTACGCCACTCATTTACCGCTGGAAGCACACTTTCTGTAATACGTGATATTTCTGTGGCAGAGATCTCCATTACATACATTTCGCGTATAAACTCGCTTATCGCCCGTGTGCTCATTCCTTTGGCATACATGCTCAACACGTGTCCCTCAAGCTGTTCAGTGATGATTAATTGTCTCTTAGGTACTACTTTAGGCTCGAACGTTCCCGATCTATCCCGGCCTGTTTCCAGCTCAAATGTTCCAGTGTTAAGGCCACGGACAGTCTTTTTGGTCTTGCCATTTCGACGGTTGCTATTGCCCGAAGCTTTCTCTTCGTTCAAATGGTTTTCCAGTTCTCCATCCATCATTGATTCCAACAGATGCTTCATTAACGGCGCTAGGACGCCATCATTGGGAGACAAACTTTTACCTTCGTAAAGACCTTGCATGGCTTCTGCCTTGAAGCGCTCAAAGTCGAATGGGTCTTTTTCTTTCATGACCGTGTCGTTTGAATAATTGAATATAAATAATCTTATTGAATTATTCCTCTGACACAGTTTACGTTACAGTCTCGCTAATTTTGGCAATTTGAATATTACGTTAATAAGTCCCAATTCATTTTGATTAGTTTTAATAGTTTATTCAAAGTAGTCATTTCGTCTCGGAATTACATGGTCTCGATGACCGTATTCTCCAACTTGGCTCGGCTATTTTTTCTTTGGAAGTCTATCGATTTGAACTCTGTCATAAACAGCTTTTAGACCGACGTCACCCTTAGAGGCCACATAGTTTGCAATTTCGTCGGCAAGTTCCTTGCATTCCTGCTGTTGGTATAGCCGTTCTACAAAATCGGTCAAAGCTTTGCTATTTGCCACCTGCATTTGCGTCCGTTTCCAAATATCCAAAAGTACCTGCGCGGCGTGTTTGGGGTCCGCATCGCTCTCTGCAATCTTTTCGCACAAGCGATAAGACAGCGGCCCTGATTCCAAAAATTCCAAGCTAAGTTCCAACAGTTCAAGTTGTTCATTCCCTATCAATCCCAAAAGTGCAAATTCGGCAACCTGTGAAAGTGTTTTTTTAAAGGTTGCCGGATCCTCTAGAGCAATTTCTAGAACTTTTTTCCAAACCCTGATCAACACGTGCTTCGGAACCAATTTCATCTGATTGGCCGCACGAATGAGACCAGATAGCTGTACCGAACTTGCCCGGGCAAATAACAGATAGATCAGGGAATCCTGATGTTCCATCGCATCCTGGTTAAAATGGAAGAGGTCGGTTAGTGCGTAACGGCAAAGCCGGTCTATTTCCGCACCCTCGTTGGAGTAAAGATCTAAGAAAACAGGATTAAGTTCATTGACACGCAAAAACTTGATCACATTACCGTATATCATTTCGCCAGCCCAAAGCAGTGATGCGGTAGTCAACCTCAAATGCACAAGATCACCTAATGAAAAGATTTTTTCTTTCTCTTGCTGGCACCAAGCAGGATCTGTAGCAAGCAAATAGGGGAAATAATGACCCAAAGCTAGAGAGAATTCCTGTTCTTGGACCCCCGTACGCTTCAACTTTCCTTCAAAAAATTCCTTGAACAAAGGGTGCAGTCCATTGTTTTCCTTCCAAGTATTCCATAAACTGTTTAGATTTTTTACGGTCTCGTATCCCTTTCCAGCCGTTGAGTTCAACCTTGCGCTTTCCCATTCCCATTTGGTCATCAGGGTAGTTGGCAATGTACGGTTGGTTGATAGTAATCTGATGTTTAACTCAATCAAATAAGAAACATCTTCTTGAGACAATTCTATAAAGGAAGGCCGTTCGGAGATCACCAGCAGCAGGCCAGCAACGTTATAGAGCAGATGGTCACGGTCTCTAGATCCAGGAAATGAGGTATCCTGTGAACTTAGTATATCTGCATCGATAAGTTTCAAAAGTTCCTTCCAGTAATAAAGATTTCCGTTTCTCGCAACATGCGCATAAGTCCCGAGTACTTCTGCGAGATAAAAGTTGTCTAGGGAAAATAGGGAGGATAGATGAGCGTGATATTTCTCTGGATCGTTGATAATGGTATTGTTCAATACCAGCCCCAGACCTCTAGCATTAGTATCCAATTTTTCTTCTTCCGGAGGGAACTTCTCCAAATAGTTGAGCTGATCCTCTACCGACATCGTCTCAAACTCCGAAATAGGAAGTGGCAGATCGAAACCGTTCGTGCTAGTTGAATAGAAGTCGAATTCTGCGTGATCCAATTCCCATTTGTTTATATCATCAAAGGGGGCTCTAAAACTAACTAGCATCGCCTTTAATGCCGGATCGGATAGCTGGAATGCATTGGCATACCTCCGAATCTGAAAGGCACGAATCTGCGTCGTGTCGTTATCTCCATAAATATTATGGGAATATTCGATATTCTCCAACCAACTGAACAACTGAGCGAGTTCCCTTTTCTTCAATTTTGGAGAAATATCATGGATCAAAAGATAAAGTTCATGCACCGGAAAATGTCCGTAAAGCCTAAAACCTTCCATTAGGGTAGAGAAGTAAGCGCCCGAAGTCGGAAGGTTGACCCGAATCAGGTGTATAGCTATACGTATGCAGATTTCCCTTTCAGAAGTAATCAACTCACGTACCAAAGGTTCACATTCCTCCCAGCTTAAAGTCTCCGAAGTCCTCCTTAGAAAATTCACAATGCCACCTACCCACTCGTATGCATACATCGGAGTCTGTGATGACGGTTCCACCGAAGGTATCAAATTAAGTTCGTCGACTCTATATTCATAGAGCGCAGCAAGAATTTCGACCAGCCGACGAGATAATGAAATTCCAGTGATGGTCATTATCTCTTTTATTTTCTCATCGGTCCAATATTGATACAGAGTATTCTGAAGATTGGGTTCAGTTCTTTTCTGTGAGGTCATTCCCAGGTCCTCAAAACCTTCGATTTGCTCTTCATAATGACTGAAACCAAAAGCATATCCCAGTAGTAACATCAGCCCATCATATTGTTTTTCGCTAATATATCTGTTCAGCATGTCTTCCATCAGTACGTTTTCGTGCGTTGGATATTGCTGCTGCAAATAATTCTGACAATAGTTTAACAGCTCCACATCGGCACCTGTTAAAACATAGTTTTGCAGATGAGCAATGGTTAGACAATAGTTGGATAGGCTGTGAGAATCAAAATACAAATCTCCTGAGAGCACTCGTTCTCTCAATGGATCAAGAATTTTTCTCGAAATGAGCAATGATTCGTGTCTGTCGGTCTTAGGCGCGATTGCCACCAGATAGCGTAGCGGCAGCCAGTCCTGCAGTACCCGTCTCCCCTGACCATCAGAGGGGAGTTTATCTAAAAGAATTGTAAAAAAACCATTTTCGAACATCGGTCTGAGCCAAGCTGGTTTGTTAAGGGAATTAAAGAACTGGAATTCATTCTGTCCATCTCGAAATAGATTTCTCATCGCACCGAGAATTTCTTTGGTAGGCGTTTCTATACTCAACAGATGATCGATACGGTCCCTAAAAGCATAAACTGAGCCAGCCAGTATATAAAGAATTTTTTCGTAACGTTTCCAAAGTTCCCAAATTTCGGTGTGATCTTTGGTCTTCAACCAGACCCCATAGCGATGAGCTAGTTTGTGAAACTGACCAGCAACCTCCATCCATTCATCGGTGATGGTATTATTGGTAAAGCCCAGAGCTACTAGGATAGATGCGTAATGCCCATTCTCATTCCCCACCATGGACTCCTCCTTTTTTATCTTCATTTTCTCTGGAGCAAACACATCTCTGATCCCCCCATCAATTTCCCTGGCACAATGTGCGATCAGGTTGAGCTTGGTCTGTAACATACATTCCTTCCGGGCTATCATCACCCCATCAAGATAGAATGCGCCGATTAGTTCACCTATCTGGCATAGACCTTGATATATCTTTTCCTGTTCATTGCTCAATCCTTTGAGTGATTTGATCTTCATCGCGATAATTTGTTTGGCTGGTATTAAGCTGGGACGTTATTTTAAGCAGTAGCGCCGTGGTCAACGCAACAATTTGGTATTAATGGGCCGCAAACTCTGTTTCCATAATGCTCAATATTTGGTGATGTGCTTTACATTTAGCTTTTAGGCATGTCACTTTTTGCCGAAATTTTTTTGTCAATAGTTTCTTTTCCAATTCCTCTTTCTGGAATTAAAGCATTTCCATTTCTAAACAACTCGACCAGATGAAAGTTCTCTAGATTTATCTCTTTCCAATATCTCTCAGGCGCATGTTCTAAAAGTATGATTTGGAAGTCCGTATTATATTCCTTGTTTATTGAGCTAATGAAATCATTCAATAACTTAAATGCTGACTGTAATTTATTTTTATCATCGTCCTTTTGTATCTCTTCAATATCTAAGGTATTCTCACGTGCCCCTTCGTAATAAGGTTGGCTTGGTTGATCCAAAATTAAAAACTGAGGAACATAACTATGCTTTAAACTTATAAAATGTTCATGTAGTCCTAAAAACAGAAATAAATGTAAAAACATATAGTTGGATTTACTTCCAATTTTTGATTGTGCTAAAACTTCTTTAGCCTTTCTCAGTTTTAGGCTTTTTTCATGAACATCCAAATAAACTTTATATTCTTTGTATACACCCATGGAGTCTCCAACTGAATTAAAATAATTCTGTATCAATTCCTCAAGATCAGAAAGTATTATTCTCCTTTTCTCATTTGTGTTGGATATATTTGCTTGTAAATCATTGATTTGTTCTTTAATATTTTCCTCGTCAGATGTTTCCAAATCTAATTCCCATTTATTTTCATAAAATGCTAACTGAGATTTGAGTTCGCCTATAAAAATAAATTTTTGAGCCTCATCGGTATAATCTTTAGTAGAAGTAGGTAAAAGCGAGAGTTCAGATTCTATGTTAGATAATTTGTTTCTTAAAGCGTTGATTTCAGATTTTACATTTATAGAAATTGGTTTCTTCTTTGATATTTCATTCTTGATAGTTTGCATTGTTAACTCTAAAGAATTCAAGAAAGTTTTAACTTCCAATGTAGGGATTAGATCGTTGAAGTTTTCATTTAAATATTCAATAGGTTTGATACTTTCATAATCTTCGTTAAGATTTTTTTTGTACTGATCATACTCATGATTGAAACGTTCCAAATTTCGTATTTGTCTGAATATTGTTCGCTTACGCTTGTTCAACTCATCTACCTGATGCATATTATTTGAGTAGTTCGCCGTACGATACTGGTTGATAAGCTGCTTCAACCTTTCGTGTCCTTCCTCAAATGTAAAAAGTTTTCGTTCAATTAGATCGTATTCTTGTGCTTGGGAAACAAGTTGAATTATTTTTTTCCCGAAGAGCTTCTCCTCTTTATCTAATGTTTTTTTTCTTTTTTCAATTCTATTAAGATCCTTTTCTAAACTATCAATTTTCTCTTTGGCCAATACATTATTTACATCATCAACACCAATTGCTAAGTAGAAAATTCTTTCAAGCGCTTCGATATATTTATCTCTGTCATACAAATGATAATCAAAGAACTCTTTAGTATGTGCTATAGTGTCTTCAGAAAGCGTATTAAACAACAAAAAATAACGAAATGAAATTTTTGATCCTGCTAAAATATGTTTACCACCGAAAGGAACTTTCAAATTTTCGTCTATACCGAATTCCTTTTCTAGAACAGACTTAACTTGTTTAATATCATTATTCTTAACTAATTTTTCAGGATAAGTACCGTCACTCGAAAAATAAATATCCCCGGATCCAATATTCGATGTTGGTGCTTTTCTTGCGATTAAGAAGTCTTTGTCGTTTATTTTAAAGTCCAAAGCATACCAAGCGATATTCTCATTAATTACCTCATCAGCAATATTAGCTTTAGTAGATAACATACAATAATCGAATATTGATAAAATACTAGATTTGCCTGTTCCACTTCCTCCTGTTATTACGTTGACTTTATTTGGTAGAAAATCAATTGTCCTTGGGATAGCATTGTTTTTAAACCAAAGTACTATTTTGTTAATGTGAAATTTCATAATTCAATCTTCAATTTTAAATACAAAGAATTTTCATTTTGTCCCTTCATCAGTTCTGAAAGTTGCTCAATGGCAGTTAATAGATTACTGGCTCTTTTACCGATCTTTCGTTGAAAATTTTCAGGTTGAAACTTCGAATTGTCGTTGAAACTTATCTCATCCCTTAGAATTGTAATTACTTTCATTTTTTCTAAAATTGTAATAGCGTTAATTGAAATAGTAAGTTGATCAATAAACCTCGCATTAAAGCTGAAGAAACATTCTGGATTTTTTAGAATAAATTCTTCTAAACTTCTTTTTTGAGATTGGTTTCTCAACTTTCTCACCGTAGGCGGGTGAAAAATGAACGGTAGTACAAGGATAGCTTTTGCAGCTGATAAAGAGCCAGTAATTTTAAAAAAGTAACCTAACGCAACAGTCGCTAGAGCCTCATTGTTAATAATTGATGCGGAAATTAATTTCATTTTAGTAGCGATTTTTCCAATCTATATGCCAACCTATACCCTTTTCTTCTGTTAGTAAATAGAAATGGCCATTACTCAGTTCCATAGAAAATAATGTCTCATCAAATTGCAATATTTGTTTTCGCATTTCGTCTAACAGAGATAAAGCAGACGTTTTGATTTCGTCATCTAAATCTGAAATAGTAAAACCCTGTTCAATTTTCTTTTTTATGGTTCGATATGTAGCTCTAAAAGAGTTTTTTTGGATTAAAATGGTTTCTTTATTCAGTTTTTCTCTATCAGATGAAAGAAAGTCTCCGTTTTCTTCCCAATCTTTGAGGTTATTTAATAGTTGTAACATTTGAGTTGTATAAGCTATTATTTCATCTTTGTCAGATTCTGATATATCTCCAATATCAATTAATTGCTTTATAAAGTGTTGGTGTTCTGGGTTATCAGGTAAGATGAAAGGTAATTCTCTAATAGGCAGTTTTGTACTAATGGCAACTTTAAAACACTTTGCGAATTTTATATTGAAATCCTCAAAACTTATCACATTCTTTTCGCCTTTTTTAACATTAAAATAGTTGGTATCACGAAGTTCAGAATGTAAATTCCTGTAAACATCCTCAATTCTTTCGCTAATATGAATTTTTTCAAGTAAACGTCTTTTTATTTTTGATATTAGGTCGTCCTGATTGAGTTCAAAACCGATTTTTGAAATAAAAGAATTAAATATTTGACTTTTTAGCCCTCGGAATCGATCTATAAATGATCTGATTTCTAAATCAGAGGTATTAGTGGAAAGAGATTTTAAGTACTCCTTAAATTCTTTAGTTTTAATTTCACCATTTTGTGCTTTTAATAGTTCAAGTATAAAAGGATTGTTAGTACCATTTTTATTTGTGGAAATTAAAAAAGTCGTCTGTTTAAGGTAAGCAATTGGGTCAGTTTGTTCTTCTATAATTTTACTCCAATTAAAAAGGGTTTTCCAAAGGTCCTTATCTCTTTCTGTAAGATTAATTATGTCCCCGGAAGCATTTAATTGTAGCGAATGCTTTGTTTGTATCAAAATTATTGAACCATTAGCTAATTCTACATGTACATCGTCCTTTTCTTCTAGCCCAATCTTTTCTCCATGCCTTAAATCGAGCAATAGAAAAAAGAAATAATAAAATTGATAATCAAACCCAATGGAAGTGTCTGATGCCGATGAATCTTTCTGTGTTTTAGTAATTGACATTGATCTTTCAAATTATAGGTTACAGCAGCATGGCATAAATATAAGAATATTAATTTCATTCATACTGAATTATCTTTGAATTAATAACTAGAACAATGATCAATAGCCTTACTTCTAATTATTTTGGAAAACAGCCATTGTTTGGTTAATGTTATAGTCTCAAATAGTGTATACGAATCAACTATATCATTGTTTCCAAGCTAAATGAGGTTCAACAATTAAAAACTATCAATTTAATCATAATTTGTTCTAGATCATAAAGACTTAAATTAGGTATTTCAAAATTCAACACTTCTGCTGGTAGCAATTTGAATTTTTTGGAATAGCCTTTTAGTACAATTTCATGTATAAATCAAATATTGGTGAATTACCTTCTTCAAAAAATTAATAGTATAACTTGAATTGATTAATTTTTCCTTATTTTATCTCTTAAAAAAAGAATTCTAGTATACTCATTCCAAAAAGTTAGTTTTTTCTTTTTTATAGTTTATGGACATATTAAAAGATTGGTCGGGACAACCAACACCCTTAGTTGGGTTTCGATTCTGACTTGTCTATCTTAAAATGCTGTCAATAATTCTAAATATAATTGTGGTTCGTCAATATTTATTAGGCTTCGTTGTAATCCAAATAAATGCAAGCCAAGCAAAAAAAGTCACCGAAAATCCAATCCAAGGCGTCGTCATGCTGAGTGCACCTAAGAAACCTATTGTCGATAGTATACAAATGATAAAGAATAACAGAATTGTTTTCATGATATAAGATTAGAAATTATTTTGAAAATATACTGCAACGGATAATTTCGTTGCAGTATAACTCATGCCGCTTGTTTATTTTTATTTTTCTTCTTTTTAGACTTCTTAGGTTTATCTTTCTTAGACTCGATTTTTCTAAGAATTCTCATAACTTTCTTTTGAACATCGTCAACAATTTTCCAGTCTTTTTCAATGTATATATCAGTAACTCTATTTCCTTCATCTACATGATTTAAAGCGAGAGCGACATCATCTTTATTTAATCGACATCTATTCCTGGCCGTACTAGCAAAAGTGTGTCTTGCCCAATATAGGGTTAGATTTTTAATTCCGGTTAAGTTACGTAGATGAGCCATTCCTTTAGAAAGTGCATAATTCAGATAATTTGGACTTTTATATCTGCTTTTTAGTTTTTCAACGTATTTTTCAAGAAGTGGTCTTGCCTCTTGTATTATTCTAATGCTAATAAATGCGTTATCTTTTCGTAAGTCCTTGGTTTTTTTTCGATTATAATCAATTCGACCGTTTCTAATATTTTGTAAGCTAAGATAGTAGAGATCAACAGCATTGATTCCACAGAGATAAAAGGATAGCATATAAAGTTCTTTGGCTAATTCAGCTCTGCTATTTGGAACTGTAGGACAATCTCTTAATTTTAAAACATCATCGATTTCATTGTTTCTTTTTTTTGTTATCGGAGGGGACCCGACTTTATATCGTTGAAAAGGGTAGTGCTTAATTCTATAAATGCCTAAATCTTCATTGTTATATTTTCTTCTAGCCTCGTTAAATAGTGTTCTGAGGTCACGCATGTGATTATGTAACCCGCTATCAGATAAACCTTTTTCTGTAGTTACAACAGGTTTGCCGAATTGATTTAACCTCGTCATAATCCGATCTGATTTTAAAAATCTCTCATATGATAATAACATGTTTGAGTTTATTTCTTTTATAGATACCTTCTGCCGTTTGAAATAATCTACTAAACTGTTGCAGATCGCTGAATGATTTTTAGCGGTTCCAGTCCTACCGTCTGTCTTTAGGCTATTGATATGTTCCTTGCAAAATTGAATGAATTCTACATCTTCATCCTTGTCTTTTAAGTAGTCCCTTAAAGATTCAGCCGTAAAATTTTCCAGCATGGCGTCAAGGTCACTGATTGCTTTGCGATATTCCTTGAGTTGTTCATTTAGTTTATCAAGAATAAATGTGTCCTTGATCTTTTTGTTTTTGGTCAGCTGCTTTTGAACGACATAATGGTTAGTGTCCAAAAACCTTCTTTCTCCTTTGTGATAGACACAGATTTTTACATTGTAGGTGCCATCAGATTTTTTGTGGTGTTCATAAACTTTTGCGCTTACGGTTGCCATAATTTTTTTTCTTTAGCACGTAAAAAGTACCGTTACATATTTGTTACATTTTTACGTGAAGTTCAACAAAAAACTATGCAAAACTGGCCGAATAGGGTACTTTACCCATGGCCATCACATCAATGGAAATTGATGCGAAGAAACGAAAAAAGCGTCTTTTTCGCATAGAAAAGCCGCTTTTTTGCTTTGTGCTCCCACCTGGGCTCGAACCAGGGACCAAAAGATTATGAGTCTTCTACTCTAACCGACTGAGCTATAGGAGCAGGTCTTTTGTTTTGTCAATTTAAACAGCTGTTGTGCCGTTTTGACGATGCAATTATCGATATTTGTATTGATATTTCAAAATAATTCGATGGAAAAAATTAAAAATATTGTTCTTGATTATGGGAATGTGATCTTTATGATCGACTTTGTAAAATTGAAAGATGCTTTTACTCAGTTAGGTATAGAAAATGTTGATGCCGTATTTGGACATCATGGTCAAAGTGCACTTTTTGATAATTTTGATAAAGGAAAAATTGATTCGACGCAATTTCGTGAAGGGATAAGAGAATTAACCCAAAACCCAGCACTGACGGACGCACAGATTGATACGGCCTGGAACAGTTTACTGATCGGTGTACCACAGGGAAATCATGAGATTTTAGTCCAGTTGAAAGATCGATACCGTACCTTTTTGTTAAGTAACAACAATGCAATTCATTATGCCTATTGTATGAATGATATTCATGAGAAATATGGTGTTGCCGACAATGAAGGTTTTTTTGAAAAGACCTATTACTCTCATTTGGTAGGGATGCGCAAACCTGATGCGGAGATTTTTGAATTGGTTATGCAAGAGCAACAATTGGATCCGGCGGAGACTTTATTTATTGATGACAGCCCTCAACATCTAGCGACAGCAAAACAATTGGGTTGGCATACGGCATTGTGTACGAAGGAGAAACCGCTAAGAATTTTGTTGGAAGAATTCGAATTGCTATAAAAAATAATTTTGTTTTCCTTTTTAAAAATAAATAGCTTACCTTTGTCCCACTTTAAATTTAAAAGCGGCGAAAGGAGGTATATATAACGCATGATTATCGTAAATGTAAAAGAAGGAGAATCTTTAGATAGAGCATTGAAACGTTTCAAAAAGAAATTCGAAAAAACTGGAGTTTTAAGAGAGTTGCGTTCACGTCAAGCTTACGAAAAGAGATCTGTAACTCGTCGCATTCAAGTGAAAAAAGCGATTTACAAACAATCTTTGAATCAAGATGTAGCTAACTAATTGATTCGCTGAGAATTTTAAAATATAAAGGGAAAAGCAATGCTTTTCCCTTTTTTTTGTGCTTTTAAGTTTGTAATTTAAGCTATATAGCAAGGGAAAATATGTTGGAAAAGGAGTTTATTCGGTTTTTGCAGATTGAAAAAAGGTATTCAGAACATACGGTTATTGCCTATAAGCATGAGTTGGAGATGTTCCAGTCTTTTTTGGATCGTGAGGGACTGACTGTGCAGGATATCGTATACCGTGATTTACGTCATTATTTCGCGCAAATGGTAGAGTCCGGAAAAAATGCAAGTTCAGTCAACCGGAGTATGTCCTCCATGCGAACTTATTTTAAATTTTTGCAAAGAGAAGAGTGTATTGCGAAAAATCCCATGACGCTTATTAAAGCGTTAAAAACTGCTAAAAAATTACCGGTTGTTGTTGAAAAGGAAAAGCTGGTCCGTTTGTTGGATCAGATGGGGCAGGAGCAGGATGGGTTTGAATCCTGCCGCGATTATATGGTTATGGAATTGTTGTTCGGTACCGGGATTCGGTTGGCAGAATTGTTGAAAATTAAGGAGCAGGATATAGATTTTTTTAATAAAAATATTCTTATATTAGGTAAAAGGAACAAAGAACGCTTGGTTCCGATCAATAATCTTTTATTGAAAGAATTGAAAAACTATTTGCAACAAAAGGCGACGCAATTTGTTGATACTAATAACAGCTTACTAATCGTTACGAAAGAAGGAAAGCCAGCATATGCCAAGCTGATCTATGCTATTGTACATCGGCAATTGACGCTGATTTCTACTCAAGGTAAGAGAAGTCCTCATATTTTGAGACATACTTTCGCCACGGCCCTGTTGGACAACGGGGCGGATTTAAATGCAATTAAAGAGCTGCTGGGGCATGCAGGGCTTGCGGCAACACAAGTGTATACGCATAACTCAGCAGAACGATTGAAGTCAATTTATAAACAAGCTCATCCAAAAGCTTAAAAAAAGGAGGAAAAATGAACATTACTGTGCAATCCATTCGATTTACTGCTGATCAAAAGCTAATCGAGTTTATCAAAAAGAAAACAGGAAAATTGGAGCAGTTTTTGGATTCCATTATTGGTGGCGAATGCTACCTGCGATTGGAAAATGTCGATGATGAGGCAAATAAAATTTCAGAAATTAAATTAAATATCCCGGGAAGCCAGCTTTTTGCGAAAGGGCAAGCGAAGAGCTTTGAGGAGGCGACAGATATTGCTGTCGAATCCTTGCGTAGACAGATTAATAAACATAAAACAAAGACAAAAAATACAGTTATCAATGGACGTAATGAAGTTCTTACCCTAGAGGAAGAAGAAGAGGAAGAATACGATTAATAACTATTAAAATATAGATGTAAATGTAGGAGGTCAGTTATAGAAACTGGCCTCTTTTTTTGTACCGCTCTATTGTAATTGGTCCGTAAGAACCTAACGTGGATTTTCGGGGCTGTTGATCCATGTGAAATTAGGAAGGATTTATTTCCATTACTCGCTGAAAGGCTTATTTATATTAAATCAAAATAATCTTCTGTTTTACTTGGATTGATTATAAATAATATTTATTTTTGATCGATTTAAATGATAAGGGAAATAGAAATGTCAAAATTGGTTTGTCCGTTAGCACATGTTGAGGAAGTGTTTTCAACTATAGTAGGTACAGTTTATCAATGTAGCCGCAAAAATTGTTTCTGGTTGGAATATAATAATGAAACAACGTCTTTCTCGGTATCGGATTTTTTGAAATTTAAGAAACGTATCGATGGGATTGATGTTGAGCATATGCTTCATGATACAACACGCTCATCTGATTTTGAAATCATTATGCCTTTTCGTACAGAAAGATGTTTCATCTTAACTGTAGCGGATGTGCTCCAGTTGCGCGAATTATTAGATGGCGCTAAATTTATGATGGAATTGAATAGCGTTGTCAGAACTTGTTTGCAGGTTTCGCCATTTGCGGTTTTCGCTTAGGTAGTATATATAAACGAATTTAAAAAGCGGTGTACGTCTATGATGTACACCGCTTTTTGTTTTGTGGTGACCTTATTTAATTTTAATTTAAATAAGTCTCAATGGACTACCTTTTGTTTTTTGGTTGGCATTCCTGATTTTAAGTCCTTTCTGCCACTTATTGTTTTATTTGATGGCTTATTGAAAGTATCAATATTACGTATTTGTAATTGTATTGATTCTAAACAAGTTGTGGTTTGTTTGTCTAATTTAGACTGAATTTGTATTACATATTCTTGATACACATTTTGAATATCTGCTGTATCTTTGTGATGTAGTCAGGTGATCATGTGTTTCACTTGTTCATGTTTTAGAAATTAAACTTAAGGTAAATATGAAAGATTTATTGAAATTAAAATCTTCTTTGAAAGAAGAGATCGAAAATATATTGAATGCACAGATTAAAGTTGAAGCTCATTCTTCAGCATTATATTTGGCAATGTCTTCATGGTGTGATGATCAGGGTTTGGAAAATGCTTCCGAGTTTTTTGCGAAACAATCCAACGAAGAACGCGAGCACATGTTGAAGCTTTTCAATTATATTAACAACCGCGGTGGTCGTGCAATTTCTCCGGAAGTTACAGGTATTCCTCAAGATTTTGAATCATTCCGTGGTGTATTTGAGCAAACATTGGAACAAGAGATGTTTGTTACTGAACAATTCAATAATATTGCGGATAGATGTGCGAAGGAAAAAGACTACGTAACTTTTAACTTTGTTCAATGGTTCTTGGAAGAGCAAGTGGAGGAGGAGTTTGTTGCAAGACGTATTCTTGAATTATTCGATGTAATCGGTGAAGATGGTACTGGCCGTTGGGAAATTGATAAGCACCTCGTTAAGGTTACCTTTGCGGGTGAATAATAAATTGTAAAAAATAGTGTAAGAAACGAGCTGTTGAGAAAACAGCTCGTTTTTTTTATATACAAAATCACAACTTTTTACGTTAATAGCTTAAGAATTCTTATATTGAATTGTATTATTGCAAAGTCTATTTGATGGAACTAAAGGACGGGAATATTATCCGGTTAGTACTTTTTTTAGCTATAACGAACTTGTTTTTTTTACCCAAAACCACTTTAGGGCAGGTGTCAAAAAAAGAGGTTTATGGCATTGTTGTCGATACAGCTGGAAGGCCCCTAAATGGTGTAAGTGTTCACCTGACGAGTTCCCGCGATACCTTGTTCTCATCAACTTCCGCAACAGGTTATTTTCATTTTAATCGTGTACTGGGTAATGATATTCGTATTAGCTGTAGCCAGCTGGGCCTTAGTATCTTGGAACGTAGTTATCCCTTGTACAATAGCACGACAGCTAAATTGGATGTTGGAAAATTGACCATGTTTCCCCATGTATCCCTTTTAAAAGAAGTTGTTGTACTAAAATATAAACCCATTGTCTATAAGCAGGATACTGTTCAATTTAATCTGGATGCTTTTCAATTTGATCGTCGGGCACTCTTAGAAGAGGCTCTTAAGGCATTACCCAATATTCAGGTCTCGCGGGATGGTTCTGTCTACGCCTTCGGTAAGCCCATATCCTCTGTTAAGGTGGATGGTAAAAAATTCTTTGGTGGCGATGTGCTCACCGCCACACGCAATCTTCCTGCAGATTTTGTGAAAAGCGTTCAAGTTATTGATTTTTATGGTGACGAGGCGACGGCAAAAGGAATTAAAAGTGCTGAATCCGAAAAAGTTCTGAATATTGTGCTCAAAGATGATAAGAAGAAAATTACTTTTGGTCAAGCTACGCTTGGCGGTGGTTCGGTAGATCGTTACTTGGGGAGTGCTGGACTGAATCGTTTCAATGACGGTAAAGAGTACTCTGTTATTGCCTCGGTCAATAATACCAATACCAACCTTTTTTCTTTCGGTTCTCCCAATGGCGGGGAACGGGAGCGGGAAATGGGTGAGCTAGCGGATTTTGCGGACCCGACAGACGGCGTCAATAAAATCGGCTCTGTAGGTGGTAGTTTCTCTAGTCCGCTTTCTAAAACGGTAACAGCAAGCGGAAAATATAGCTTTACGCAACGTAATAATTATATCCAGGGAAATTCCTTATTACAATCGATATATGGGTATGGCAAAGCCGCGAATAATCTGATTAGTAATTTTGAAGATTACAAAATAAAATCAATCGATCGTATCCATAAAATGGACTGGGATTTTGATATGAAGCTGTCGCCCAAAGATCAGCTTAAAATATCGCCCAAACTATCTTGGACCAATTCGACCAGCAATACGTTAAAAGATAGAAGGATCCAAAATAATCGGTTAAGTAGTACGGGGAACTACGGCGCGGCCAATAGTACAGAAAGCCCTGCTGCGGCTTTAGATCTTTTTTACGTGCGAAGTTTTACTAAACCGGGGCGGAAAGTACTTTATACTTTGCATACGGATTTTAATTCCTTGGATAAAGATGAGGAAGTGCGCGATTTTAATAGAGCGATCGACAGCAGCTTGAACGTGCCAAAAATAACGGAAACTTACCTGAATCAAATGGTCCGTTCCAGCAATGAGAATAAAAATATCCAAAGTCGCTTGTCGTTGGTGGAGCCCGTTGATTTAGGTGGTACCTTGGAGATCAATTACGATTTCGATTATACCAAAATTGATGCCCGTCGCTCTACTTTTGACAATAACAATAATTTTAACAACGGGCCCATACTGGTGGATTCACTTAGTTTGAAGTACGACTATTCTTTCGCAAGCAATAAAGTCGGCATGATTTACCGCCAAGACTTAAGCGAAAAAGTAAAGGTAAACTTCGGTTTTGCAGTTCAGCCGTCCGAATTAACGGGAAGTTCAACAGATAAACTGATAAAAACCTCCTATTCAAATGTTAATCTCGTGCCCTCTGCTGGATTGAAATGGAAGTTTACCAAAGAAGAGGATCTTTCTATGGACTATTATGGACGTAATAACCAGCCTAGTTTCTATCAGATACAGCCGGTGGTGGACAATACCAACACACAGAATATTGTGATCGGAAATAAGGATTTGAAATCTGAATTTGCACATAGTATTGTTTCAAAGTATCGCAAATCCATCACGCGGAGGGGACAATATCTGGAAGCCAGTCTTGCTTTTAACTTAGTAAATGATAAGATTGTAGCCAACCGGACAATTGAACCTAATTCAACGATACAGAAAACGACTTATCGCAATACAGAAGGCTACTATGATATTAAGAGCTATTATTTGTTTACAGCTTCTTTATTGTCGGATAATTTGCAGATGAGCTTAAATGGCAATGCAGATTATTACAACAATATTTCGTACGTCAATGATAAAAAGAGCTTTGGTGGACACTTTTTGTTTACACAAGCCCTTCAATTCCGCTATACCTGGAGTGATATTTTTGAAGCGGAATTAAATGGCAACTATTCGTTGAACAGGGCCACATTTGACTGGCCTGTACAAGATAATATCACGGCGCATTCCGGAATCGTTGGTTTGGGATCTAAAGCTTATTTGGGCAAACATTTTACCATGGGACTTGAACTTTCTCAAAAATTTAATGCGGGTTATTCGAGCTCATGGAACAATATTAATCCAACGATAATCAACGCCTATATGGAATATACTTTTGGAAGGAATAACTTGGGTATGTTGAGATTTCAGGGATTCGATCTAATGAATCAGAATACTGGAATTTCACGTGCCGTGGTGGGAAATGATATTTTAGACGTTCGAAACAATCGTTTGGCTCGTTATTTTATGCTTTCGCTCAATATAAGATTACAGAAATATCCCAAAAAATCATGATGAAAGCTGTCATTATTACTGAACCGGGTGGACCCGAAGTTTTGGAAGTCCGCGATGTGGAGATGCCGCAGATCGGTGAACTGGAAGTTTTAGTAGAAGCAAAGGCTGCAGGTGTAAATAGACCTGATGTTTTTCAGCGTAAAGGGAACTATCCGGCACCTGCCGGGGTGGATGCGCGGATACCTGGATTAGAAATAGCAGGGGTTATTGTCGCAAAGGGAACCGGGGTCGCTGACTGGAACATTGGTGATCGTGTATGTGCACTCGTAGCGGGTGGAGGTTATGCAAACTATGCTAAGGTCTATCAGGGACATTGTTTGCCTATTCCCGATCATTTAGATTTCGCGGAAGCAGCCTCGCTGCCTGAGACCGTATTTACAGTATGGGACAATGTCTTTCGAAGAGGGAATTTGCAGACCGGCGATCATTTTTTGGTACACGGTGGTGCTGGTGGGATTGGCAGTACGGCAATTCAGTTAGCGGCCTTGTTTGGTGCAGCAGTATATACGACAGTCAGCTCATCTGAAAAGGCTAGCTTTTGTAAATCATTGGGAGCAACCAAAACAATAAATTATAAAACGGAGGATTTTCTGGAGGCGCTGAAGCCTTTGGGGGTTGATGTTATTTTAGACAGTATTGGTGGTTCATATTTTGAGAAAAATATCAACCTTTTGAACCCCGATGGTCGTTTAGTATATATTAATGCGATGGAAAGCGTAATAGTCGAGTTAAACTTGCTCAAATTAATGCAGAAACGGATTGTTTTAACGGGAAGTACATTACGGGCGAGAGACCGTGAATTTAAGCAAGTGCTACGGGATGATATCTGGTCTCAGGTATGGCCGAAACTTAGCGCTGGCGATTTCAAACCGACCTTATACCGGGTGCTTCCTTTTGCCGAGGCTGCTGAAGCCCATCGATTGATGGAAGATTCAAGCTTATTGGGTAAAATCGTCTTAAGTTTTTGATCGCTGAAAGCTGAGCGGCGTGGTGCCGGTTACATTTTTGAAGTATTTATGGAAGCTTGAAAAGTTTTGAAAACCTGATTCAAAGCAGATCTGCTTCACCGTCTGTTTGTTTTCTATTAATAAATTGCAAGCGGTTTTCACGCGCATTTCGATCAGAAATTGAAAGAGCGTTTTTCCGATCTGTGATTTGAAATAACGGCAGAAGGAATTTGGGGTCATTCCCGTGAGAGAGGCAAGTTCTTGCAGGCGTATCTGGTCGCGATAATTTTCACCGATATATTGCATGGCAATCTGCATACGGTTGGCATCCTGATCTTGCAGCTGGATGGTAAAAGTGGGGCTCGTTAACAGATCATGTTGTTCTTCGGCCGAAATATACTGTAATATTTCTAATAAATGAATAATACGTGGGGTACCTGTTGCTGCCAAGATAGCGTCAATTAATTGCGCAGTTTTTAGTCGGCTGCACTCCAATAATGAAATGCCTCTTTTGGAGACGCGAATAAGGTCTTTGATGGATTTATTTTCAGGTAAATTAATAAAATCATTTCCCCAAAAGTTCTCTTTAAAATGAAGCACACGAATATCTGCGCTTTCTGCTTCTTCCTCTTGAAGATAAATTTCGTCAAATAACCAATAATGAGGTAGGTTTGAACCCACAAGGGTGATATCGCCCGATTCAAAGCGCCGGACACTATCGCCAATAAATTGGGTGCCTGAGCCTTTGGCGAAATAAATTAATTCCAGTTCTTCGTGGTAATGCCAAAGATTATGGTACTGAGGTGTATTGTCTCTACGCGCGTTGAACGAATGCTCAAGATTGCTGTTTAAATGAAGCAGCTGTGCTTTCATAATTATGAAATATATGCAGTAAAGTTACATAATTCAGTTTAGCTATGGTAATATAGCTTAATAATTTGATAATATACTTGAATATTGTCTAGCATTTTTAAGCTTATTTTACATTAAATAACTACTTATAACCATTTGAAAAATATGACGAATAAAAAGAGTTACGCATTTGCCTTGATTTTGGTGACATCCTTGTTCTTTTTCTGGGGATTTATTCATAACCTTGATCCGATCTTAATTCCGCATTTGAGGAATGCGTTTAGTTTATCCCATTTCCAGGCTTCCTTAGTCGATTCGGCTGTATTTATCGCTTATTTTGTGATGGCGATTCCTGCTGGAATTATCATGAAAAAATATGGCTATAAAGCGGGTATTTTGATCGGATTGATCTTTTTTGCCATTGGCTGTTTTCTTTTTGTACCTGCGGCCAATACGATAAGTTATGTTTTCTTTTTGGGGGCATTGTTCGTTGTAGCCTGTGGTCTTACCATTCTGGAAACCGCTGCAAATCCGTATGTAGCGATTTTGGGAGATCCAGCTTCTTCGGCGCAACGGCTTAATTTTGCGCAGTCCTTTAATGGACTAGCAGCCTTTGTTGCTCCGATTTTTGGTGGAAAATTTATTTTATCCCATGAACCCAAATCACAGGAAGAACTGGCGCAAATGGCTGAGCAGGCAAAGATGGCGTATATTCAGTCGGAAACAGCTGCTGTGAAATTGCCTTATGTAGTATTGGGAATATTGATTTTATTGATCGCTGCCTTGTTTTTCTTTACCAAATTACCTGATATCAAAGATGCCGAGGAAGAAGGTAGAGCTGGTTTTTTCCACGCGTTGCGTCATAAAAATGTGCGTTGGGCCGTGGTGGCTCAATTTTTCTATGTGGGAGCGCAAGTCTGTATTTTAAGCTTCCTGGTATTGTATGCAACAGAAGCTGCGGGCATATCGGGTAAGGATGGGGCCGATTATGCTGGGTTTGCGGGATTGGCTTTTATGTTGGGCCGGTTTATCGGTACATTTTTTATGCGTTTTGTATCAGCATCCCAGCTTCTGATCATCTATTCCGCTATAGCGATCGTTCTATCCCTATTTGTCATCTTCGGATCAGGTATTCAGACCTTGTATGCATTGATCGGTATTGCATTCTTTATGTCTATTATGTTTCCGACGATATTCGCGTTTGGTGTACAAGGTATCGGTGCCGATACCAAATCTGCTTCCAGTTTGATCGTCATGTCTATTGTTGGTGGTGCTTTGTTACCTCCAATTTTGGGCTTTATCTCGGATAAAACAGGACATTTCCAGTATGGCTATTTTGTGCCATTGGTTTGTTTTATTGTTGTCTTATTGTTTGCTTTCCAAAATAGAAATGTCAGTATTGCGGAAACCGAAAATCTTAAATCACATTAATTAGTTAGTAATGAAAAGATATGTCATGGCTTTAGATCTTGTGGACGATCCACAATTGATCAAGGAATATGAGGATTACCACCGTGAGGTTTGGCCGGAAATAAAACGTTCGATTCTGGATGCAGGTATTCTGCAGATGGAGATCTATCGTTTTGAAAATAGATTGTTTATGAACATGGAGGTGGGTGAAGACTTTTCATTTGAGAAAAAATCGGCTATGGATGCTGCCAATGAAAAAGTACAGGAATGGGAACAGCTGATGTGGAAATACCAGGCGGCCATTCCGGGGGCAAAGCCGGGAGAGAAATGGGTAATGATGACAAAAATATTTGAATTAGTATAATTATGGCTATACAGCGCTATTTACAGATCCATCCAATGGATAATGTCCTTGTTGCATTACAGGACTTGGCTGCGGGAACAACGATTGTTTTTGAAGGTAAGGAATTTACATTAAAGCAAGCTGTTGCTGCCAAACATAAATTCACCATCCAGCCAATGGAACAAGATACGGAGATATTGATGTATGGTGTTCTGGTAGGAAAATTGAATACTCCCCTAGCTGAAGGGGAACTCATTACCACTGAAAACTTGCGCCATGCGTCGGAAGATTTTAAAATGGGCAATCGCAAGACAGCCTGGACAAGACCTGATGTTTCTGCATTTAAAGATAAAACGTTCAATGGATTCCACCGTTCAAATGGGACTGTTGGAACGGCCAATTACTGGTTGGTTATTCCATTGGTTTTTTGCGAAAATAGAAATGTATTGACCCTGAAGGCTGCTTTTGAAGAAAAGTTGGGCTATAAAGTAAAAGCCAATAATTACGTGTCTGAGGTAGAAGATCTCATTAGCTTATATAAGTCTGGTGCTGATGTAAATGCGATTCTTAGTCAGGATCTACTTGCTAATTCGACTTCCAGTGAGCAGGAACGCCTGTTCAAAAATGTCGATGGAATCAAGTTTTTAAACCATGAAATGGGCTGCGGCGGAACCCGCATGGATTCGGATGCCTTATGTGGCCTTTTGGCTGGTTATATCACCCATCCGAATGTGGCGGGGGCAACGGTATTGAGTTTAGGATGTCAGCATGCGCAGGCTTCCATTCTGAAAGCTGAAATTGAAAAGCGAAGTCCAGGTTTTGATCGCCCACTGTATATTTTCGAACAACAGAAAGAAGGAACTGAAAAAGAGCTTATGCAAAAGGCGATTAAAGCAACTTTTGCAGGGATGATGCAAGCGGATAAAAATGAGCGCAAACCAGCCTCATTGGACAAATTGTGTATAGGTCTGGAATGTGGTGGTTCAGACGGATTTTCGGGCATCTCGGCCAATCCGGCGCTCGGATTTGTATCAGATATTTTGGTGACTTTAGGCGGATCGGTGATTCTGGCGGAGTTTCCTGAATTATGCGGCGTGGAACAGGAGTTGAGTGATCGTTGTATCGATGAGCCAACGGCGGAGCGTTTTATGTCGCTGATGCGTACTTACAATGCAAAAGCTGAAGCTGATGGTTCGGGATTCTATATGAATCCTTCTCCGGGCAATATTCGTGATGGTTTAATTACTGACGCAATTAAGTCTGCTGGGGCCGCCAAAAAAGGAGGAACATCACCTGTTGCAGCAGTGATTGATTATCCTGAATTGGCCAACGGTCCGGGGTTAAACTTATTATGTACGCCTGGTAACGATGTGGAAAGTACAACTGCAGAAGTGGCAGCAGGTGCCAATATCGTCTTGTTTACGACGGGCTTGGGTACACCTACAGGTAACCCGATTACACCGGTTGTGAAACTTTCCACAAATACCAAGACTTTTGAGAAAATGCCTGATATCCTGGATTTGAACTGTGGTACCATAATCGAAGGTACAGAGACTATTGAGGAAGCCGCACACCGTATTTTGGATTATGTAATAGAAGTTGCTTCTGGTGAAGTGAAACCGAAGGCGGTGTTGTTGGGGCAAGACGATTTCATACCATGGCGTAGAGGTGTTTCTTTGTAGTTGGGTATAATGAGTTTATTGAAAATCCATGACAACTAATCATTTACATATGAAACTTAAACATGTAATCTGTGGTTTAGCCTTGCTGATGGGATCAGTATCCGCGAGCTATAGCCAGCAACATTATCAACCGAGTCCCGAAAATCTGAAAAATAGGGAGTGGTTTGAACAATCTCGGTTTGGTGTTTTTATCCATTGGGGGGTATATAGTGTGCTGGGGGATGGTGAGTGGGTCATGAACAACCAGAATATCAGTTTGGATGAATATGCATTGCTGCCTAAATTTTTCAATCCAATTTCCTTTAATGCGAAAGAATGGGCGAAGTTATTTAAACAGGCAGGGGCAAAGTATATCAC
This sequence comes from Sphingobacterium sp. UBA6317, assembly GCF_002440385.1. NCBI lineage: Bacteria > Pseudomonadati > Bacteroidota > Sphingobacteriia > Sphingobacteriales > Sphingobacteriaceae > Sphingobacterium > Sphingobacterium sp. UBA6317. Next base: position 72,924 of record NZ_DJTD01000045.1, read on the forward strand.
CTTTACGACCAGACATCATGATGGATTTTCGATGTGGAACAGCCAGGTTTCGGACTATAATGTGGTGAAGAAATCTCCCTTCAAACGCGATATTGTGAAAGAGTTGGTGGAAGCTTGCCGTGCCGAAGGGATAAAAGTGATGTTCTACTATTCGCTTTTAGACTGGCACCGGGATGATTATCTGCCTGTTGGTAAAACGGGTGGTGGCATTGCGGGGCGCGATTCAACGAAAGGGGATTGGAATCGTTATGTCCAGTTTATGAAAAGCCAATTAACGGAGCTGTTGAGCAACTACGGTGAGATCGATGGGATCTGGTTTGATGGTCATTGGGACAAGCCCAATGAAGATTGGCATTTCAAAGAAATCTATGAATTGATTCATACCTTACAGCCACAGTGCTTGGTGGGTAACAACCACCATCTGGCGCCATTTGAAGGGGAAGATTTTCAGATGTTCGAACGTGATTTACCCGGGGAGAATACTACTGGGTTCGGCACGAAAGCGCATGATGTTGGGAAACTACCGAAGGAAGTATGTGGAACAATTGCAGGATCTTGGGGATTTGAGCTGAAAGATCGGACACGAAAATCCTTTCAGGAAGTGCTGAAATACCTGGTCAAGGCAGCTAGTCATGGTTCCAATTTATTGCTCAATGTTGGCCCGATGCCAAACGGTGAGATTCAGGACTATCAACAGGAGCGCTTGAAAGAACTTGGAAAATGGCTATCGGTGTATGGTGAAACAATCTATGGAACAGCGGGTGGGGCGGTGTCACCAACAGACGATTATGCGTTGACAAAAAAAGGAAACCAAGTGTATCTACATGTGTTTAAAACGGATAAAAAGGAATTGTTGATTAATAACCTTCCTTATCAGGTGAAAAAAGTAAGCACATTTATCGGAAAGAAAGAGATTAAGTTTAGTTATAAGAACAATAGTCTACGCTTGGATTTGCCAACATCGACAGATGAAGCAGATTTGGTATTGACATTAACAATTAAATAACAATGGGAAAATTAGAACAAAAAGTAGCTGTAATTACCGGTGGTGGTAGTGGGATAGGCCGTGCGATCAGTCTGCAATTTGCTGCAGAAGGAGCAAAAGTTCATATTCTGGATTTGAATGAAGATGGCGGTAAGGCTGTAGTTGATGAGATCTTGGCTTTGGGTGGTCAGGCTGCATTTAATCGTTGTAATGTAACTGATCAACAAGAAATTACTGCTATAGCACAAAATATCGGAAAAATTGATATTTTAGTAAATAATGCTGGTATCGCTCATGTTGGTAATTTGGAAAATTGTCAATCAGAAGATTTTGAGCGTGTTTTTAATGTGAATGTTAAGGGAGCTTATAATGCATTGCATGCTATTGTGCCGATGATGAAGGCGCAGGGTTCGGGAGCAATCCTTAATTTAGCATCCATAGCTGCATGGGTTGGTATCACGGATCGTTTTGCGTATTCGATGAGCAAGGGGGCTATTTACGCGATGTCAATGTCTGTAGCACGGGATTACATGGCCTACGGTATTCGTTGCAATAGCATTTCGCCTGCACGTGTACATACCCCATTTGTGGATGGATTTATCGCAAAAAACTATCCTGGAAAAGAGGAAGAAATGTTTGAAAAACTATCAGCAAGCCAACCAATAGGCCGCATGGCGCAACCGGAAGAAATTGCCAAATTAGCACTTTTCTTGTGTAGTGACGATGCTGGATTTATTACTGGAAATGACTACCCTATTGACGGTGGTTTTATTAAATTGAATAATTAAAAAGCTAAAAATAAAATATCTATTATCTCAATACTATAAAAATGAAATTAATACGTTTTGGAGCTCAAGGCAAGGAGAAAATCGGTGTTCAGATCGATGGTGTAAATTACGATGTAAGCGCATTTGGTGGTGATTACAATGAACAATTCTTTGCCGAGAATGGTGTAGCCCGTTTAGAAGAATTTGTGAAGGCAAATGAAGGTAAGTTGATTGAAGTTCCTCAAGGCGAACGTATCGGAGCACCTTTTGCCCGCCCATCCAAAATTGTTTGTATTGGATTGAACTATTTAGACCATGCCAAGGAAACAAATGCACCAATTCCTGCTGAACCGATCATCTTTATGAAATCGACCACTTCGTTGGTAGGTCCATACGATAATGTGATGATTCCGAAAGATTCTGTAAAAACAGATTGGGAGGTGGAATTCTGTATTGTGATCGGTAAAAAAGCTTCTTATGTAGAAGAGCATGAAGCTTTAGATTATGTGGTCGGTTATGTATTGCACAACGATGTTTCCGAACGTGAGTATCAGCTGGAACGTGGCGGTACTTGGGATAAAGGAAAAGGATGTGATACGTTTGCACCGATGGGACCTTTCATGGCGACCAAAGAAGAAATCAAAGATATCAACAATGTGCGTCTATGGTTGAAGGTAAACGGAAAAACCTACCAAGATGGTAATACCAAGGATTTAATCTTTTCGGTGGCGCATGTAGTATCCTATGTGTCTAAATTTATGACTTTGTTGCCAGGAGACGTGATATCAACAGGTACTCCGGCAGGTGTTGGCTTAGGATTTAACCCACCGATTTATTTGAAGCCTGGCGATGTGATCGAGTTAGGAGCAGATGGTCTTGGAGAATCCCGTCAGACTGTGGTAGCGTATTCAAAAAATTAATTGCTCATTAGGTTTTCTTTTCATTATGCGTATAGATACCCATCAGCATTTCTGGAAATTCGATCCAATTAGAGATAGTTGGATTACCGAAGAAATGCAAGTCATCAGACGTGATTTCACCCCTTTGGATATTCAATTTGTGCTTGAACGAAATGGATTTGGAGGGAGTGTTGCTGTTCAGGCGGATCAATCCAACGAAGAGACTGCTTATTTGGTTCAGCTGGCTAGTGATTATCCTTTTATTAAAGGCGTAGTGGGCTGGATTGATCTTCAAGCAGCGGATATTCGACAACAGTTGGATGGCTATCAATCAGCTACGGTCATCAAAGGATTTCGTCATATTGTTGAAGGAGAAGCTGACCCTGATTTTCTCATTCGCCCTGCGGTATTAAACGGGCTGAAGGCCTTAGCAGATTATGGTTATACGTATGATCTGCTCATCCGTCCACGACATTATGCGGCAACGTTGGATTGTGTGCAGCAAAATCCAAATCTTCAATTTGTATTGGATCATATTGCCAAACCGCCGATCAAGTCGAAAGCATTTGATGAGTGGGCGGCGTTTATCGATGCGCTATCTGCCTTTCCAAATGTCGTATGTAAAGTTTCGGGACTTGCAACAGAGGCCGATTGGGAAGGATGGAAACTTGATGATTTTAAGCAATATCTGGAGCATATCTTTGCGCGTTTTGGAAAGGAGCGCATTATGTACGGGTCAGATTGGCCGGTATGTCTATTGGCGGCATCCTACGAAGAAAGTATTGCCATCGTTGAGGATAAATTAGGGCAATTTACGGCTGAAGAGAAGAACGCATTTTGGGCAGAGAACGCAATACGCGTGTATAATCTTTAAAAGGAAAAACTTCAGCATGCTATGAAAGGGAAAAATAGCATGCTGAAGCTTTTTATTGGTCATGAAGCTGGATAATGGGCTTAATGACGTCAATATAAATTAATCAATAACCAGAGAACGAATTCATTGTTGCGAATGTTAACCACAATCAATGAAACAAACCATTCAATAAAAGTATTATGGATCTTCATTTAAAAGATAAAGTTGTTATTGTTACCGGCGGAGCAAAAGGAATCGGGCGGGCTGTAGTCCACGCGTTGGCTAAAGAACAGGCTATTCCCGTCATTGTTGGCCGTAAACAAGCCGATAATGAAAAAGTCAAGGAAGAAATAAAGCAATTTGGTGTGGATGCACTCTGTATCGAAGCAGAATTATCAAAACCAGAAGATTGTGAAAGAGCCGTTCAAAAGACATTGGACGTGTATGGGCGGATCGATGGTTTGGTGAATAATGCCGGACAAAATGATGGTGTTGGATTGGCATCGGGCAACTATGAAAAATTTGTTGCTTCGCTGCATAAGAACTTAATTCACTACTATCTGATGGCACATCACGCTTTGGATGCGTTGAAAGCATCTAAGGGCAGTATCGTGAATATTTCGTCCAAAACTGGTGAAACAGGGCAGGGCAATACCTCGGCTTATGCGGCATCCAATGGTGGACGTAATGCACTTACGCGCGAGTGGGCCGTAGAATTGTTGCCTTACTCGATTCGTGTCAATGCCATTATTGTGGCAGAATGTGCAACTCCCCAATACGATACCTGGATTCAAACCTTATCAAATCCGGAGGAGACATTGAAAAAAATTACGGACCGCATTCCATTGGAGCATCGCATGACCACAGCAGCGGAAATCGCCGATACAACAGTCTTTTTGCTGTCTAACAAATCCAGTCATACAACTGGTCAATTGATTCATGTGGACGGTGGCTATGTGCATCTTGATCGGTCGATTATTGCTGAATCGTAGCAGAAAAGCGATTGGGTTTTGGAAATTAAACTTGAGTGGATTTTAAAAAGACAACGCCGGTTCATTTCCAAAATCCATGATCTTTTTCTTAATAATATCCCTCAATCAATCAATGAAAATAACACCCATTGAATTCAGGCAGTAGGGGTATGATGAATTTTCTATACGGCGGAGATGTGGGGGGATGTTATATAAAATGCAGTTAGCTAAAACAAAAAAAGCTTGTTCATTGAACAAGCTTTTTTTGTGGTGCCACCTGGGTTCGAACCAGGGACACAAGGATTTTCAGTCCTTTGCTCTACCAGCTGAGCTATGGCACCAGTTGACCTTTTATTTAAATCTGTGATCATCAGATTGAAGCGTGGTGCCACCTGGGTTCGAACCAGGGACACAAGGATTTTCAGTCCTTTGCTCTACCAGCTGAGCTATGGCACCGCTTTTTTGCTATGGGTTTGTTCCCCTATTGCGATGCAAATATAGTCCGATAATTTGAATTCTAAAACTTTTATGCAGATTATTTTCGTACTTTTTTCGAACGTGTTGATTTTGATCGAGATAAAATTACAAGAAACTAACATATAGGAAAAGGAATAAGCTGTATCTTTGCATTTCAATAATTAGAGATGAGTAAAAGAGGAAGAGTTTTAGTTGCAATGAGTGGAGGGGTAGATAGCTCCGTTGCTTCTGTCATGCTCCACGAACAAGGATATGAGGTTATCGGTATCACGATGAAGACATGGGATTATGCATCCGCAGGTGGCTCGTCGAAAGAAACCGGATGTTGTAGCCTTGATAGTATCAATGACGCTCGTACATTAGCCGTAAACTATGGTTTCCCTCATTATATATTAGATATACGTGATGAGTTTGGAGATTTTGTGATTGACAATTTTGTAGAAGAATATATTGCTGGGCGCACGCCTAACCCATGCGTGTTGTGTAATACCCATATTAAGTGGGAGGCTTTGATGAAACGCGCTGACAAATTGGACTGTGAGTTTATCGCTACCGGGCACTATGCGAATATCCGTATGCACGATAATGGTCGCTATGTGATATCAAAAGGTAAGGATGAAAACAAAGATCAATCTTACGTTTTATGGGGCGTGTCACAAGAAAATCTTGCCCGGACACAGTTTCCGTTAGGATCTTTCACGAAAAAGGAGATTCGTCAGATGGCTTTGGATATGGGACAGAAGGAATTGGCCAATAAGTCGGAGAGTTATGAAATCTGTTTCGTTCCTGACAACGACTACCGTGCGTTTTTGAGACATAAGGTGCCAACGTTGGATCAACAAATTGGTCCCGGTAACTTTATTCTTTCCGATGGTACCGTTGTAGGTAAACATATTGGTTACCCTTATTTCACCATCGGTCAACGTAAAGGCTTAGGAATTGCCTTGGGGAAACCGATGTTTGTGATTGAGATCCTTCCGGAAAGTAATACGGTCGTATTGGGTGAAGAACATGAACTTGAAAAGTCACATGCTTACGTTCGTAATGTGAACTTTGTGAAATATGCAGGACTAGATCAACCGATGGAAGCAATTTCAAAGGTACGTTACAAAGACTCTGGTGCTTTGTCGACCATATCCCAAGAAGGCGATAAAGTGCGTATAGATTTTGTGCACAATGTGAAAGGTATTGCTCCAGGGCAATCGGCCGTTTTTTATGAAGGCAATGATTTACTCGGTGGTGGTTTCTTAATGAAATAAATAGAAGCTGGACTGAGATCTAAAATAAGAATTTTAATCCCTATACTGTCGATGCAGTATAGGGATTTTTATTTGGTTTAAAATACGTTTTGTTGGGACTTCAAACTAGAAGATATTCGCTTTCTCTCTTTGTGGAAAATGGGAAATTTTAATTTGTTTTTACTAATAAAATTAGTAATTTTAACCTATGAATTCATCGGAATATTTGAAGGGCAGAGGGGCGCAGATCAATCCCAATAACAAATTTTTTTCTAATCAATACGTGCAGGAACATGTGGAGGGGCTGGATGAAGAATTTTTGGGTGCCGAGAAAACACAATTTATTCCGACACATCCAAAATCCATTATATCCAAATCAAATAGCCCGGATCTACGTTTTGAACGATCCATTAATCCTTATCAGGGCTGTGAGCATGGTTGTATTTACTGTTACGCGCGCAATTCGCATGAATACTGGGGCTTTAGTGCTGGGTTGGATTTTGAGCGTAAGATCTTGGTAAAACACAATGCGGCTCAGCTTCTCGAACAGGAGTTTAGAAAATCGAGCTACCAACCCGATTTGATTATGCTTTCAGGCAATACAGACTGTTATCAACCGATTGAACGGAAGCTGGGTATCACACGCTCGCTATTAGAATTGATGGTCAAATACCAGCATCCGGTCTCCATCATCAGCAAAAATGTACTAATGCGACGGGATTTTGATCTTTTGCGCGAGCTTGCAGCGCACAAGCTGGTTTCCGTTGCCGTGACCATCAATTCGCTACGCGAAGAGGTTCGTCAGAAAATGGAACCTCGGACTGCTACAGCATCTGCCCGGTTGAAACTGATTGAGGGATTGACTGGGATAGGTGTACCCGTCATGCTGATGATGGCTCCCATCGTTCCGGGGATCAATAGTGATGAGATTTCAGATTTGATCCGTTCAGGAGCAGATGCGGGAGCCATTACGGCCTCCTATACCATCGTGCGGCTCAATGGACAGATTGGTGGTATCTTTAAAGATTGGCTCTATCAGAACTATCCTGATCGTGCTGAAAAGGTTTTACATTGGATCGAAGCCTGTCATGGTGGAAAAATTAACGATACCGATTTTGGACGGAGGATAAAGGGGGATGGCCATATGGCCGAGAGCTTACAGCATTTATTCAAGCTTTCCGTCAAGAAATATATGAATAATGGGACGCTTCCATCCTTGAGAAGGGATCTTTTCCGCTTACCCGATGCAGGAATGCAGCTGGGCTTATTTTAGATGGTTGGAGCGACAATTATGAATTTGCTATTATCGAGGAGGAATACCCGCTTTAAATTTTAGCAAAAAAGCCTGATTCATGCAATGAATCAGGCTTTTTTTATTGATAAGATCGAGGTTCCAGTGAACTAAGATTTCTTTCTTTTGATCAAAATATAACTCACATAGAGTAATATAAGCCAAGCAGGGATCAATTCTACCGGAAGTTTCATCCCTGTTATCCACATGATGCCAAGTACAGCGATCAAAAAGATCAGACAGATATAATTACTTAAAGGATACAGAAAGGATGGAAACTTGGTGCGTAAGTGGGCATCGAGTTTATTCTTTCTGAAATACAAGTGTGTAATGGAAATCATGACCCAGTTTATAATCAGTGAAGATACCACCAGCGACATCAGGATCTCCAAGGCATTTTTAGGTGCTACATAGTTGATAAATACACAAATCGCCGCGAACAGTGCCGAAACTAAAATCGCGTTAATAGGTGCATGATTCTTGTTGAGTTTCGAAAGAAAACGGGGTGCATTTCCCTGCTCTGCCAATCCATATAACATTCTGCTATTGCTGTACACGCTGCTATTATAAACAGATAATGCAGCGGTAAGGACAATAAGATTTAGCGCATTTGCGATAATTTTTGTGAAATAGAAGGTCTTTCCAAAGATCGTAAATTCAAACCCATTGAGTTTGTCAAACACCAGCACAAAGGGACTTGTATCGGCGGTGATATTTGTCCACGGTGTCAAAGAGAAAAGAATAATCAATGCACCTACGTAAAAGATTAAGATTCGATAGATAACCTGGTTGGTCGCTTTGGGGATGTTCTTTTCGGGATGCTCGGCCTCGGCAGCAGTGATACCAACCAACTCCAGGCCACCGAAAGAAAACATGATCAATGCTATGGCGGAAAGAAGGCCTTCAAAACTTCCATTCGCTGTTTGGCTAAACCAACCTTTTGGGAAAAAACCACCATGTGAAGTCAGGTTGCTGAGACTTGCCTGCTCCCCTCCAGTACCGCTTACCAATAAATATGCACCAAAAACAATCATGGCAATGATTGCAACAACCTTGATAATGGAAAACCAAAATTCCGTCTCGCCATAAATTTTGACTGAGGCAAGATTAAGGGCGTTGATTGCAAAGAAGAAAAATAAACTTGATGCCCATAAAGGTATTTCCGGCCACCAGAATTGTACATAAACGCCTATCGCTGTGAGTTCGGCCATGCTGACTAAGATATACAGCACCCAATAGTTCCAGCCCGAAGCATAACCCGCAAAAGAACCCCAGTATTTATTGGCGAAGTAGCTAAAACTTCCTGAAACAGGTTCCTCAACAACCATCTCACCCAACTGGCGCATAATAAAAAAAGCAATAATTCCGGCGAAAGCATAGCCGAGGATAACAGCTGGCCCAGCCAATGTGGCAGCCTTCCCAATACCTAGAAATAAGCCCGTTCCGATTGCACCACCCAGGGCAATTAATTGAATATGTCTGTTTTGAAGTCCTCTTTTTAACTCCTCCTTATTGTTCTGTTTCTCCATGTGTATGGTTAATACGGTTACTAGTCTGTTTTAATCTGGTCCTTAGATACGGAAAAACCCATGAGGCTATTTGCTCCCACCAAGGATCGTTTGAGCAAAATCAATGACGCCAGAAGAATTACCTGTTTATCGTAAAGCTTCCCAGCGAACGATTTGCCCTAAGCGCATAAAGTTAATAAAACACTTAGGTATTTGTGCACATTCTGTTGTGGTTTTAATGTATTTCGTTGTTTTTTTATAAACAATAGCGAGGGGCCTGTTTGACTCAGAAATAGAAAGCGCCGTAATTTGGAAATACGGCGCTTTATGAATTAGCAGCTAGTGTGATTTTTGGCCACTCTAACTAATAACGAAATCTTATTTGTAAATGCTACTCAAAAAGATAAATTAATTTGCTTTTTGTGTTTTTTCTACGCCGCAGTCGCATCCGCAGCCTTTCGAGCAGCTCGACTTGCCCTTTAGTGATGTTCGGACATTTTTAACGACATACCATACAGCCGCCAAAACGAGCATTCCTACGATGAGATATTGTACTGTTAAATTATCCATAGCTTTTTATTTTAAAAGTTGATAAGCAATCAAGGCACTGAAATACGCCAAGCCTGTCATAAAACCAAGCTGTATCAAAGTCCATTTCCACGAGCCTGTTTCCCTCTTTACTGCTGCAATTGTACTCATACATTGCATAGCAAAAGCATAGAACAGTAATAAGGATACACCAGAAGCTAAATTATAAGCCGGTAAACCGGTATTCCTGTTAATTTCGCTTTTCATTTTGCCTAATACCGTTGTTTTAGATGCTTCATCTTCGATATCCACTTCGTCACCAAGGCTATATACTGTGGCCATTGTGCCTACAAAAACTTCACGGGCAGCAAACGAAGAAATAAGACCTATGCCCATCTTCCAGTCGTAGCCTAATGGTTCAACAACAGGTTCAATAGCCATGCCAAGATAGCCAAGAAAAGAATGTTCCAGACGATAAGATGAAATTTCATGGTCCAAATCGGCTTCGGACAGGTTGGGGTTATTTTTTGTCACATATTCCTCCGCCCGGCTAAATTTATCGTTCGGACCAAAACTACCCAATGCCCATAGGATAACGGAAATGGCTAAAATGATTTTACCTGCGCCGAAAACAAAGCTTGATGCTTTTTCCCATACATTTAAGGCTACGTTTTTCCAATCTGGAGTCTTATAGGTAGGGAGTTCAAAGATTAGAAATGATTTGTGTTTTGATTTGATGACTTTGGTCAGGATAATCGCCGATAGCAAAGCTGCGAATATTCCAAGTAGGTACATCACAAACAATACAATACCTTGTATTTGAAAACCCCCTAATTTCGTGTCCGGTATCACCAGTCCGATCAGAACGATATAAATAGGTAGACGTGCTGAGCAGGTCATAAAAGGCGTTACCAGAATAGTGACCAGTCTTTCTTTGCTATTTTCGATGTTACGTGCAGACATGACTGCAGGAACAGCACAGGCTACGCCCGAAATCAATGGAATCACTGATTTTCCATTCAGCCCGAAAGGGCGAAGCCAGCGGTCCATCAGGAAAACAACACGGCTCATATAGCCCGTTTCTTCCATGATCGAGATAAAGATGTATAAAATAACGATCTGTGGAATGAAGATCACAATTCCGCCAATACCTTTGATAATACCATTGCTGAGCAAGTCGGTCAATGGCCCTGCCGGCAATGCTGTTTGTATATAGGCTGCAAGATCACCAAATAAACCATCGATAAAATCCATGGCTGGTCCAGACCAGGTATAAATTGCCTGGAAGATTAAAAAGAGGATTCCAAAGAAGATGACATAGCCAAAGATGGGATGAAGCAGAATGCTATCAATCGTATTGGTTTTGTTTTTATTGGAGGATTCATCCTTTGCATAGATTTCAGCAAGGCTGCTATCCAGGGATTTACTACGCAAAATGGCTTCGTCTTTTTGCAGTCTCTCGGCACGTAATTGGTGTTTTTCACGGATTTGTTGAATCGCCTGATTTTTTTCTTTCGATAAAAAGGATACCTCGCCTTTGGCCAGGTATTGCCAGGTATGGTATTCCGTATCTAATGGAAAAAGACGTTTGGTTTCTTCTAATGCGGCATCAGCTTCCTTGGGTAGGCTGAATTTGCTGATATACATGGGCGGAACAGCATCAAAGTTTTTGATCAGCTGATCGATACCTTGTCCCGTACGTGCATTGGTTTCGTAGACTTTTGTATTTAATAGCTGCTCAAGCTTCTGAACATCTATTGTAATTCCTTTTTCTTTGGCTTCATCGATCATATTGATGACAAAGATGGCCGGCAGACCGAGCTCCCGGGCCTGCTGATAAAGAATAATAGACCGCTTTAAGTTCGTAGGTTCAGCGACGACAACGACAAGGTTAGGTCTGAAACTACTTTTTTTATTGACTAAAGTGTTGAAAACAACTTCTTCGTCCAGCGAACTTGGGAACAGGGTATATGTTCCCGGTAAATCAATAATACGATAAATTTTGTTGTTGGCTTTTACTTGCCCCTCACGTTTTTCGACCGTAATTCCGGGATAATTTCCTACTTTCTGATTTAATTTTGTAATCCGGTTAAATAGAGATGTTTTACCCACATTTGGATTACCCAAAAGTGCAATAATCGGGTTATTCATTATTTCTGATCAATAAGGATGACTTTAGCTTCTGATTTGCGGATAGCAATTAAGGCGTTATTAGCACTAATATTTAGACATATGGGACCATCCAAAGGTGCGATATGTTTCACTTCTACTTCGGTACCAGGTATAAACCCTAATTCGAAAAATTTAGCTGGAATTTCGTGTGAATCAAAATCAATAATTACCGCTTTTTCCCCTTTTTTTAGCTTATCTAAGCTAGTTCTATTACGCATCTGCCTGTTTTTTTGAATTCTTCAAATATACAGAATTTCTACCATTTAGAATGATTCTAATGTCATAGTTATGTATTTAGTAAAAAACAGCTATCTTTACTATTCAGAACGATTAATTATCAACCAGAATGAAGATTGAGGACGAAATCAAAGTAAGTAAATTCAGCAATGAATGGCATCGTTGTACGGTAAATATTCTATATACGTACAATTGGATTAACAATGAGCTTGAACAGCGAGCTGCCAAAGAAGGGATCACTTTGAAACAGTTTAATGTCTTGCGCATATTGAGGGGCCAATATCCTAAGCCTGCAACCAATAATCTGATTAAATCAAGAATGTTGAGTACCACCCCTGACATCTCGCGTATGATTGATCGCATGGTTTCCAAAGAATTGGTTTCACGTTGTCAATCGGGTGGAGATAAAAGGGCTGTGGATTTGGTTATCACCGAGAAGGGTTTGGAGATTCTTAAGAATCTTGATGAGGAAATGCTGATGAAGGATCTTTTACCCAATCGAATTAGCGAAGAAGAGGCAATGACGTTAAGTACACTGTTGGATAAACTTCGCGGCTAAAGAAATTAATGCGCATGATCATGATGTTCATGATCATGCGGTTGTTGGTGTTGATCGTGCCCATGATTATGTTCTCCGACAAATAAGAAACTTCCGAGTGCAATCGCAACACCTGCAATCACAGCGATCATTTTCTTTTTATTGAATTTATGATGGTCAATGGAGCCCGATTCAAAAAGTATCGTCGTCGATATGTGTAAAAAGATACCAATAACGACGGCCATGATTTTATCAAAATATTGCTGGATATTCCCTACTTCACCTGTACTGATGGCTTTGCTCAGTAAAAAGCCAAAAGGGGTCATTGCCGCAAATAAAGCCAGTGTAATGAGGATGGTATTTTTCTTTAAATGTGTGCTTATTAGAATACTTCCCAACGCAAATGCGGCCGGAATGTGGTGGATGGATATGCCTAGTGCAAGTTCTGTCTGATGTGTAGCCGCAAGTGGCATTCCCTCGAGGAAAGCATGAAGACATAGACTGAACATAATACCGATTGGAAAACGATGGCTATGGTGGTCGTGATCATTTTCGGTATGGATATGGCCATGTTCGATCCCTTGGGAGAACTGTTCAAGAAATAGCTGGAAAAGAAATCCAGCAAGTACATAAATACCCAATACTTCAGGTGAAGTATTGTTGGACTGATAGACATGCGGAATGAGGTGAAGCACAGTAATAGAGAATAAATAGGCTCCACTAAAAGAAAGGATGAGTTTAAGGAAACTGGTTCCTTTCTTTTGTACAAAAAATACAGCAATTCCACTTGCAAATGCAGGTATGAATAAAATTAAAATCAATAAAATTGAATTCATTATACGTGTTCAGTTTTAAAAAAGCTAGGCACAAACCGTTTAAATAAGTAGCCTGTTGCCAATCCAACCAGAATACCTAAGGCTGAACCACACAGGACATCAAACGGGTAATGGACACCAACATAAATTTGAGAGACTGAGATTAGGGTTGCCCAGGTAATACAAAGCCAAAGCGCATGTTTCCATCTTCTCCGGAAAAGTACAATCCAGAAAAAAGCTAGGGAAAAATGATTGGCCGCGTGAGAGGATGTAAAGCTGAAGCCCGAGCCGCATCGCACTCGGATGTTGACATTTTCTTTAAACTCCACGTCGTTACATGGTCTAATCCTTTTTACAGTCTTTTTGATCAAATGAGAGGATATACCATCGGAAATTCCGAAAGTAACCAAGGTCATGGCAACAATTAGGATACCTGTTTTTCCATAGGTCTTAATGAAAAATATGATCAGAAATAAATACAAAGGTGCCCAAGTGTATGGATTGCGTAATATCGGCAATAACCAATCAAATACGGGGTTACTCAAGCCTTGATTAATGGCCAGAAAAATCTCTTGATCGATGTGTACTAATTGTTGAATCATAAATGTTGCTGATGACAATGAAATTCCCAAACTTTAAAAACTCACTTTTCAAAAGTAAAAATAATTTCATTGCAAACGGTTGTTTCTTTTAAAAACAACTTTGTTGCAACAAATATACGTTAAATATTCATTAATTATAATTTTAATTCGATATTTTATTGCCATTGTGCTAAATTTACACGTTAATCAATTCAAAAGAAATGACTTTAATTAAATCAATATCAGGAATACGAGGTACGATCGGCGGACGTGCTGGAGAGGCACTTACCCCAATAGATATCGTTAAGTTTACAGCTGCTTATGGCAAAATAATTGTTAAGCAGAGTGGTATCAAAAAAATTGTTGTCGGAAGAGATGCGCGTGTTTCTGGTGAGATGGTAAGTAATTTGGTGATTGGAACCCTACAAAGCATCGGTGTTGATGTGGTTGACCTGGGGCTTTCAACAACGCCAACGGTAGAGATTGCCGTACCGATGGAAAAAGCAGCGGGTGGTATTATTTTGACTGCTTCACACAACCCCGGTCAATGGAACGCACTAAAGTTATTGAATGCAAAGGGTGAATTCATTTCAGATGCCGAAGGGCAAGAAGTATTGGCCCTTGGTGAATCCTTAGACTTTGATTTTTCCGAAGTGGAAGAACTGGGACAAGATCATAAAGATTATTCATACTTACAGAAACATGTAGACGCTGTGTTGGCACTGGAATATGTGGATAAAGAAGCCATCAAAGCGGCTAATTTTAAAGTTGCTTTGGATGCAGTCAACAGTACCGGTGGTACATTTATTCCAGCGTTGTTGGATGCACTTGGTGTACAGACAATCTATAAAATCCATTGTGAGCCAAATGGTCAATTCCCTCATAATCCAGAACCATTGAAAGAGAATTTGACGGATCTATCGGCTGCGGTTATTGAACACAAAGCTGATTTAGGGATTGCCGTAGATCCGGATGTAGATCGATTGGTCTTTATGATGGAGGATGGCGAGCTATTTGGTGAAGAATATACCCTAGTTGCCGTAGCGGACTATTTATTGCAGCATAAAAAAGGAAATACCGTTTCCAATTTATCTTCTACACGCGCACTACATGATGTGACTAAAGCACATGGTGGCGAGTACTATGCGGCGGCTGTGGGCGAAGTCAACGTGGTTACAAAGATGAAAGAAGTCGATGCTGTCATTGGCGGAGAAGGAAACGGTGGTGTTATCTACCCGGCATCTCATTATGGCCGTGATGCGCTGGTAGGCGTGGCCATCTTCTTAACGCATTTGGCTAAGCTTGGTAAAAAAGCCTCCGAATATCGTGCTTCTTTACCGCAATACTTTATGTCAAAAAACAAGATCACGCTGACTCCGGAATTGGACATTGACAACCTATTGGCCAAAATGGAGGAAAAATATAAGCATGAAGACCATTCGACAATCGATGGCTTGAAAATAGACTTTGAAAATGAATGGGTGCATTTGCGTAAATCGAATACCGAACCGATTATTCGGATTTACTCGGAGGGACCTACGCCTGAAGCTGCTGAGCAGATCGCGCAGCGGATTATCAGCGAAATTGAAGAAATAATTAAATAAAGATAAAAAGCTGCATACGCAGCTTTTTGTTTTAAGACTGATCTCAGCGAAAGCGTATGGTCTGAGCGATTACGAAGTTTTATAATGTATGATTAGAAAGATCATTTTAGGTACGTATTGTTTTCTTAGTTTAATCTTATTTGTCTTTCCGACAAATGCCCAGCAGCCTATGGACGAAATCAATGGGCTGTTAGATCGTTGGCACAAAACCTCGGGCGAGGTAAAGTATGGCCCGTTTTTGAATGTTATTGCTTCAGATGGCGTTATTTTGGGTACTGATCATGATGAAAGGTGGGATAAAGCACATGCAGAGAAGTTCACCGATCAATATTTCAATCCAAAAAATGCCTGGACCTACACCTATGATAAGCGGCATATCAGCTTTAATGCAGATAGTACGACAGCGTGGTTTGATGAATCTTTTAAGATCAATACCAAGTCTTTTCGTGGCGTGGGGGTATTAAGTAAGCTGGATAATGAATGGAAGATTCGTCAATACAGCATGTCCATGTCGGTTCCCTATCAGGATGTCAAGTCTACCGTGGGCGGGAAGGCCGGTGAAAAAATTCACAGCAACCTCTTATTGGTTATGGTGCTGTTTTTCTTTATGGCCATGTTATTTGTGCTGAGTCAACGCTTAAAAATCTCTTACCCCATCCTGCTGGTTATTGGCGGACTGGTGATTTCGCTGATTCCGGGCGCGCCGGTTATTAGTGTTGATCCCGATATCGTATTTATGGTGTTTTTGCCACCTTTGCTTTTCGAAGCAGCCTGGTATACCAATTGGGGGAATTTTCTAAAGTGGCGACGGTCTATTTTCATCATGGGCTTTGGTTTAGTCTTTTTCACATCATTGGCCATTTCCTACTTTTCGGTCAGTATTATTCCTGGGTTTACCTTAGCGCTGGGCTTTTTACTGGGTGGGATTATCTCTCCCCCAGATGCCGTGGCCGCGAGTTCTGTCCTGAAGGGGGTAAGTATTCCTAAACGGGGAATTGCAATATTGGAAGGAGAAAGCCTGGTCAATGATGCGGCCTCATTGACTGTCTTTAGATTTGCATCCATCGCGATTCTTACTGGTCAGTTCGTAATGAGCAATGCGAAGACACAGTTTCTGATGTTATCAGTCATGGGTGTTGTAGTTGGTTTGGTCATCGGTCACATCCTCTATATTTTCTTACGCTATGTCGCGAAATCGTCCAGTATTTCAACACCCATTACCCTCATCGCACCTTACCTGATGTATATTGTTGCGGAGCATTTTGAATGGTCGGGGGTCTTGGCGGTGGTTAGTGGTGGATTGTTTCTTTCCTTCCGGGCAGGCGATTACCTCAACTACCATACGCGCATCCAGACGAAGGAGGTTTGGGCGACAGTGGGCTTTCTATTAAATGGATTTGTTTTTATTTTAATTGGACTTGAGCTTCCGGTGATCATCAATGGATTGGGTGAATACTCCATGGAGGAAGCTATTGATTATGCCTTGGCGATCTGTGTAATTGTTATTGTTTTGCGCTTAATCGCCGTTTATCTTTCGGCTTTTGTTCCCAGAATATTATTCAAACGGGTTCGCATCAAGGAAAAGAGTCCAGGGTGGAAACTGCCCCTGGTCGTTGGCTGGGCCGGGATGAGAGGCGTGGTTTCTTTGGCGTCAGCATTAGCGATTCCATTGACTTTATACGATGGAACGGCCTTCCCACACCGAAATCTGATTTTGTTCATTACGTTTGTGGTGATTTTAGTGACGCTTGTTTTTCAGGGGCTTACATTGCCTTTGTTGATTAAATTGATAAAAATTAAGGAAGTCGACGAGCAAGCTTCAATGGAAGAGCAAATTGATGAGATCCGTGTACGGCTTGGCAAAGAATCTATTGCATATCTGGATAAACATTATGCAAAAGAAATGCTGGAACATGAGACCATCGCTCGCGTCAAAGAGCAGATTATCCGAAGCGTAAATGCATCCGAACGAGCGAAAGAAGAGGATACGCGCGCGCAGCTTTCGGCAGTAAGGGGGCTCTATAATAAAATTATGCTGGAACTTTTGGCGCTGCGTCGTGATGGTCTGTACAAGATCAAGGAAAGCAAGGCTTTTGACAGCGATGTCATTAAAGAGATCGAGTATTCCCTGGATTTGGAGGAATCGCGTTTGTCGCGTAAGTAGTTATTTATAAGTGCGTAAATCTCGGTTTTGGACGACAAAACCTAGCGGCACAGTGCTGCAAAAAATAGTGTGTAGTGTTGCAGGAAATAGCGAATTTAGCTTATAATGCTAAATTCGCTATTTTGCCTTTATCGCCCACTAAAAATATCGCTCGACCTTTTTTTGCCTTTTGGACGGCATTGAAACTTTCCTTTCCAATAGGCGTCCAGTTTTTTCCGCCGTCATTCGATAGGTCTGTACCCGAAGTGCCCGTGCTGATCAGCTGTTTTTTTGAAAGATAAATAACGGCCGACTTAAAGCCAGCGGGTGCTGTCTGTGGTGCAGACCATGTTTTGCCGCCATCGTTGGTTAGCAGGCTATTTTTGTCTTTGTTTTTATCTGCCTTGTAATCGCCACCGACGACAATACCCGTTTTTGATGTGTAAAATGCGACAGAAAAAGGGCCGGTGCTATTTGTGCCCTGAATGATGGGGCAGCTGTAACGTTGCCATGTGTTACCCTGATCCTTGCTGCTGTAGATATTGGAAACTGTCCCACCTGTGGCAATCCAATATGTTCCGTTGTTATCGCAATATATTGATGTTCCACTGGCTGCAAAACCGGCCTCGCCATCGGTAATGGTAAAGTGCATATTCGGGGATATATCTTTCCAGGACCTTCCGAAATCGGTGCTTTTCAATAGCGGCATTTTTCCCTGAATGGCGTCGCCAAAGGCAATGCCGACCCCTTTTGATGTAAAAGCAAAACCGTCATAAAATATTTCGGGCCGCTTGTCATTGAATACTTCTTTCCAGCTTCGACCACCATCCTGTGTGCTTAAGATAATGGCAGGGGAACCGGCCGATATAATTAAGGCTTCATGCTCATCAAATGCTTCGATATCCCTAAAATCTGTTTTTTCGTAGCCAATTGGATTGACCCACTGCCAGTTTTTTCCAGCATCGGTGCTGAGCCCAACTGTCCCATTGCTTCCGCTTACCCATACAGTTGTATCATCAACTACACTTAAACCTCTGTAGCTGCTATTTCGTTCTTGATTTACGATGTTAATGTTTGCTTGTTGAGCACTCAAATGGCTCAGGAGAAAGATTTGGATAATAAGGGCAAGAAATAAAGGTTTCATGTGGTTATGCTTTTTTTTTAAACAAATCTACTCGTCTTTTTGAAACTTTCCCCTGTTTTTTTAAGATTGTTTTGCGGAGCTGGAGAAATCCAACGGTCATTTTCCGTGGTGATTTAAAATAAGGGATACTCAATACGACCAACAGTGCGATGCAGGCCGAAGTTCCAAGTGCTCCACCGTAGCCGGTGAAAAATTTACTTGTATTAAGCAGAATCGTTGTAAAGATAATGCCGGCAAGGGCTAAACCAAAATAAGTTGATAACTGACTTTTTGATACCATACCTATAAATGATGCACCGATAAAAATCGGCGGAATATATTGTGCAAGATAGGGCGAAACACTTTGTGGGAAGAAATGAAGAAAACCTGCGACAAATAATGTCAGCAATGCTGATGAACGCACTGCTCCTTGGTGAAATTTGGTATTGACATAGTAGGTCGCTGTGCTCCCTATAACTCCAACGAGGTATAAAATGAATGTTTCCATATTACTTAAAAATGTATAACAGGAGGTAGGTCAGTGAAACACCCAGGAAGGCCAATGTTCCTAGTTTACCGCCGACACCATTTAATAAACTTTTCGATACGATCAGAAAGATCGCTGTAAAAATACTGGCTGCTAAAATAAAAGAGAACCCATGCGCCACCTGCGCATTGGACATCCCTACAAATGCACCGCAATAAATTGCTGCCGGAAGGTGGGGTAGATAGCTTGAATTTTTGTTGATATTGGGAATGAACGAGGCGATGGTACCTGTCAGTGCTGCGCCCAACACAGGGCCCAAACCGAAAATCTGATTGAAATAGTAGGATGCAATCGCTCCTACAGGTACCCAAATAGCAATTTTAATCGATTCATATTCATGCCTGTGATGATGAATGGGCGACTTGAGGTAACTGTATAAGATCAGTAAGGACAGTAGGCCGATAAAAGCCAATACAATATAAGAATGTGTGTTTTCTACAAAGATGGCCACTAAAAAAAGGGCCTGAATGACAAATAATAAACAGATGCTTATTATCCTAAATTTCTGCCGGGCTTGCATTTAAATAAATTTAGGCAAAGGTACTGATTATTTGTCTATTCTATTGGTAGATTTTCTTTTTATCAATATAGGGTCAAGAACAATCTGTTCGATTGCTTCGTATGGACTTTTTTGTTTGACCATTTTCAGAAAGAGCTTAGCACATTCTTCGCCCATTTTGTTGGCCTGCTGGTCGATACTTGACAGTGTGGGCGTGATAAAAGAAGAAAAGGTCTGGTTTGCAAAACCGATCACACCAGTTGTTGGAATAGCAATATTTGCAGTTTTTAATGCTTGTATTATCCCGACAGCTGTAAAGTCATCGCCACCAATAAAGGCGTCAGGTTGGATTGCAGATTTTAGAATCTGTTCGGTTCCTTTGATACCGGCTTCAATGGATAAGTCGCCGCGAATAATAAAGTCCTTCTGCGGGGAAATCTGCGCGTCTTTTAGGGCGGCTTCGAAACCATGGAAACGATCCTGAAAAATCGCTATTTCTTTATCCGTTGTGATAAAGGCAATATTTTTGTAGCCCTGTTCAAGTAAATGCTGTGTCGCGAGGTAGCCTGCTTTAAAATCATCAAGTTTGACCACGGGAGCAGGAATATTTTTATGCGTACGGTCAAAAATAACCAAACATTTGCGCTGATTGATCACTTCCTGAAAATGCTGGGTTTCCTGCGTTTCTAGCGACAACGAAGCAATAATGCCGTCCACCTGGGCTTCCAGTAAAGTCTTCACGCCATTAACTTCATCCTCAAAAGATTCATTCGATTGATAAAGCAATAGACTATAATTGTGTTTTTTTAACTCTTTTTCAATACTATGTACCGCCTCTGCAAAAAAATGAATTTGCATGGTCGGTACGATGACTCCAATTGTATTGGACTTGCCCGAGGAAAGGGAGGACGCTAGCTTATTGACACTATAATTTAATTCCTTTGCTTTATCAAGCACAAGCTTGCGTGTCGCCTCGCTGATCGTAGGCACATTATTCAATGCGCGCGATACGGTAGAGACTGTCACTCCAAGCGCACGGGCAATATCGTAAATTGTCGTTTTTTTATTCACGCTCCAAAGTAAATAATTTTATTTAATATTTTGATAATTCAGAAACATATCCTACTTTTATGCAACCGGTTGCAATGTTTGTTTCCGCCTTTGTTTTAAAATAACCAGTTTCAATTAATTACCATGTATTTATTAGGTATAGACGTAGGTACTTCTTCCGTAAAGGTTTCGATTGTTGAGGCATCTTCGCAACGCAAGGTTTGCTCGGTGCAATATCCGGACGTAGAAGCTCCCATTATAACGGTGGAGCCCAATTGGGCTGAACAAAACCCGCTCGATTGGTGGGACTACTTTAAACAGGCTTTATTGAAGGCAAACAGCTTGGGACTGTACGATCCAAAAGCGATTTCTGCCATTGGCATTGCATATCAGATGCACGGCTTAGTCGTGGTCGATAAAGATCAGCATGTGCTGCGAAATGCGATTATCTGGTGCGACAGCAGGGCTGTTGAACTGGGGAATAGGGCTTTTGAAGAAATTGGACGTTCCTTTAATCTGAGTCATCACTTGAATTCTCCGGGGAATTTTACGGCGTCTAAGCTGGCTTGGGTGAAGGCCAATGAACCGGCGATCTATGAAAAAATAGATAAGATCATGCTGCCGGGCGATTTTATCGCCATGAAACTTTCGGGACAGGTGACAACTTCCATATCAGCCTTGTCTGAGGGAATATTTTGGGATTTCAAAAACAATAAGCTGTCGGATACCATCATGGATTATTATGGCTTTGAGGATCATCTTATTCCTGAGATCTTACCCGTGTTTTCGACCCATGGACAGATTAAAACAGCTGTTGCCGAAGAGCTTGGCCTCTCTGGCACGGTGACTATCAATTATAAAGCTGGTGATCAGCCCAACAATGCACTTTCCCTCAATGTCCTTCAACCCGGCGAAGTTGCCGCGACCGCGGGTACTTCAGGGGTTATCTATGGGGTGAGCGACCAGTTGATTGCAGACCGTGAATCGCGCGTCAATACATTTGCACACGTCAATTATCGCGAGGATGATATCCGTACAGGGGTATTGCTCTGTATCAATGGGACCGGTATTATGAATAGTTGGGGCAGGAGATTACTGGGACGAGATTTGTCTTATGAACAGATTAATGCGCTGGCCGGCGCATCACCTATTGGTAGCAAAGGATTACAGGTTGTCCCATTCGGCAATGGCGCCGAACGCATGCTCAATAACCAAACAGTGGGGGCATCAATTACAGCAATAGATTTGAACAGACATGAGACAAGCGATATTTTACGCGCTATACAGGAAGGAATTGCCTATGCCTTCCGCTATGGCCTGGATATCATGCGTGAAAACAATTTGTATCCAAATATGATTCGCGCTGGGTATGCAAATTTGTTCTTGAGCTCCGTTTTTCGGGAGTCATTTGTGGGGGCAACAAACGTTCCTGTGGAAATCTTCAATCACGACGGGAGTATTGGAGCCGCTCTTGGAGCCGGTATAGGAAGTGGTTATTATGCAGACTTTACAGAAGCATTTCGTTCGTTGAAGCCAGTGTATACAGTCGAACCGCAATTTGTAGCGCAATATGAAGAGCATTACCAGCAATGGAAGGAAGTATTAAATAAACAAATAAATAAAAAATAAGATGAATATTATCAAAGGGAAAAAGGAATTTTTCAAAGGCATTGGTCAAATTCAATTCGAAGGAAAAGACAGTACAAATCCATTGGCTTTCCGTTATTACAATCCAAAACAGCTTGTTGCTGGCAAGACCATGGAAGAGTATTTTAAGTTCGCCTGTTCGTATTGGCATTCGTTCAATGGTAACGGTTCGGATCCATTTGGCGGACCCACACATCAATTTCCGTGGGATGAAAGCAGTGATGTAATTACTAGGGCAAAAGATAAAATGGATGCAGCATTCGAATTTATCAGTAAAATAAACATTCCCTATTACTGCTTCCATGATGTCGATTTAGTTGACTATTCGGATAATGTTGTTGAGAACGAAAAACGCCTTTCCACGATTGTTGATTATGCGAAGGAAAAACAACAGGAAAGCGGAATAAAATTGCTTTGGGGTACAGCCAATCTTTTTAGCCATAAACGCTATATGAATGGTGCCGCAACGAATCCGGATTTTCATGTCCTTGCACACGGTGGTGCTCAGGTCAAAGCAGCATTGGACGCAACGATCGCACTTGGTGGTGAAAACTATGTGTTTTGGGGCGGAAGAGAAGGGTATATGAGCCTTTTAAATACCAACATGAAGCGTGAGCAGGAGCATCTTGCACAGTTTTTACATATGGCCAAGGATTATGCCCGTAAAAACGGTTTTAAAGGAACTTTCTTTATTGAGCCGAAACCATGTGAGCCTACAAAACATCAGTATGACTATGACGCGGCTACCGTGCTGGGCTTCCTGCGTCAATACAATCTTTTGGATGATTTTAAATTGAATTTAGAGATAAATCATGCTACTTTGGCCGGACATACTTTTCAACACGAGTTACAGGTCGCTGTAGATGCCGGTAAATTGGGTTCAATTGATGCCAACCGCGGTGATTATCAAAATGGATGGGATACGGATCAATTTCCAAATGATATCAATGAATTGACCGAAGCCATGTTGATTATTTTAGAGGGTGGTGGCTTCCAAGGTGGAGGTGTGAATTTTGATGCCAAAATCCGCCGGAATTCGACAGATCCCGAAGATTTGTTTTATGCACATATCGGTGGTATGGATATTTTTGCACGCGCACTTCTTACCGCAGAGCGTATTCTCGAAGATTCGGATTATAAAAAAATACGGGCCGATCGCTATGCTTCTTTTGACAAAGGAAATGGCGCATCATTCGAAGAGCGGACCTTGACGTTGGAGAACTTAAGGGATTTGGCAGTGGAATTAGGTGAGCCGAAAACGATTAGTGGTAAACAGGAGTATTTAGAAAATTTGGTCAATAGATATATATAGTTCTAAAAATATTTCTATATTAGGCGATCAAATTAAACCAATTACCAATACATGAATAATTATTTAAGCACAAAAGATTACATCGTTTTCCTGATATACTTTGTTATTGTGGCAGGTTACGGATTATGGGTGTATTATCGCAAAAAATCTGAATCTGTAGGATCCAAAGACTATTTCTTGGCTGAGGGATCATTGACATGGTGGGCTATCGGAGCCTCACTTATTGCATCCAATATCTCGGCCGAGCAATTTATCGGTATGAGCGGTTCTGGATTTAAGATGGGATTGGCTATTGCGACTTACGAGTGGATGGCTGCCATTACACTGATTGTGGTTGCGGTATTTTTTATCCCGGTATATTTAAAGAACAAGATCTTTACGATGCCACAGTTTCTCCATAAACGGTATAATGGAACTGTAGCGATGATCATGGCCGTTTTCTGGTTATTGTTGTATGTTGTCGTTAATTTGACATCCATCCTCTATTTGGGAGCCATTGCGGTAAGCAGCATTTCCGGTATCAGTCTGGAAGCCTGTATGTATGCCATTGCGATTTTTGCGGTGATCATTACATTGGGGGGAATGAAAGTAATCGGCTATACAGATATTATTCAGGTTTTCTTTCTGGTATTGGGTGGTTTGGCGACCACTTACCTGGCCTTGAACCTCGTTTCAGAGCACTATGGTGGCTCAGGAGTATTGGAAGGCTATCATTTGATGACCGAAAAAGCTTCCGACCACTTCCATATGATTCTGGATCGTAAAAACGAGAACTATCTCGATTTACCGGGGCTAACCGTATTGATCGGGGGGATGTGGATCGTTAATTTGAACTACTGGGGATGTAATCAATACATCACGCAACGCGCACTTGGAGCAGATTTGAAAACCGCGAGAAACGGTATCTTGTTTGCAGCATTTCTGAAGTTATTAATGCCTATTATTGTGGTGTTGCCGGGTATTGCAGCTTATGTCATGTGGAAAGATGGTCTGTTCCAAAATGAAATGATGCAACATGGAGAGGTAAATCCGGATCATGCTTACCCAGTTTTATTGAATTTATTGCCAGCTGGTTTGAAGGGACTGTCGTTTGCAGCCTTGACAGCGGCGGTGGTTGCTTCTTTGGCAGGTAAAGCAAACAGTATCGCAACAATCTTCTCCTTGGATATTTATAAAAAAGTATTCAATACAGAAGCATCGGACAAGAAATTGGTCAACATCGGCAAGCTAACTGTTGTGGTTGCCATGATTTTGGGCGTGCTGATTGCTCCACATCTAGGTATTGATAAGAAAGGTGGATTCCAATATATTCAGGAATATACAGGTTTTGTATCTCCAGGTATTTTTGCGATGTTCATTTTAGGATTCTTCTGGAAAAAAGCAACTTCAAATGCGGCTTTGTTTGCAACAATTGGTGGTTTTATTTTCTCGATCATCTTCAAAAAATTGCCAGATTGGGTCGATCTGTCATTCTTGTCATCAACAGGTTTCTCTGTTCCGAATCCAACAACAGGAGTGTACGAAATTCCATTTTTGGATAGAATGGGATTTGTTTTCGTCATCTGTATTATCGGTATGATTCTCATCAGTATTATCGACAATAAGCGTGGTGTCGTGCCAGCTGGATTGGAAGTTGATACCACGATGTTTAAACCACACCGGGCGTTTTTGGTCATCGCATTGATCGTAGCGCTATTGGTTACAGCCTTATATTCTATTTATTGGTAAAACAAGAGCACATAAGATTTTAAGAACTCCTATCAATCTCGGTTGATAGGAGTTTTTTGTTTGTTTTAAAAATACCTATCTTGGTTTAACTAAAACCATTGCTTGACGAAAGATTGCTGCTATGAAAAGAAGAAGTACCCTGCTACTGACGACGCTATTTGGATTACTTACTACCGGTATGCCGATGCTGAGTTCAGCTCAGCGCACACAGAAACCACCTTTACATGGAAAACATTGGATGGCTATTACGGGTAAGCCCTTGGCGGCAACAGCGGGTGCCCAACTATTCCAACAAGGCGGAAATGCGGTGGACGCTGCTTGTGCCATGCTCGCAGCAACCTGTACGATGTGGGATGTTTTGAGTTGGGGCGGAGAGACGCAGGCCTTAATTTATCATCCGAAATTAAAGAAGGTTATTGCCATAAATGCCTTGGGGGTAGCACCCAGTGGAGCGACAGTTGATTTTTTTAGGTCAAAGGGCTATGAATTTCCACCTGAATATGGCCCCCTTGCTGCGGTTACTCCGGGTACGCCCGGCGGATTGTGCTATATGTTGGCTCATTATGGAACGAAAAGTCTTGCAGAGGTATTGGCTCCTGCTCTTGAAATTGCTGCGGGTTATCCCATTGATGCACAAACAGCAACGAGTATAGAGCGGGGTAAAGACCGCATTAAAGAATGGCCCTACAGTAAAAAGGTGTTTTTAGTACATGAAGGGAAATCCTGGGAAGCTCCCGAGGCGGGAGAGGTTTTTGTACAGCAGGATCTGCATAAGACCCTGTCCAAATTGGTAGAAGCCGAAAAGAAGGCCCTAGCAGCGGGAAAAGATAGGAAAGCCGCAATCATGGCTGCCTACGACCGGTTTTATACCGGCGATATTGCAGATGAATTTGTCCGTGGCAGTAAGGAGCAAGGTGGCTTAATCACGAAAGCAGACTTGGCCAATTGGAAACCTATTGAGGAGGAACCATTGCACGTCAATTATAAGGGCGTTGACGTGTATAAATTACAAGAATGGACACAGGGGCCAGCCATGCTACAGAGCCTGCAAATGTTAAAAAACTTTGACCTAAAGGCCATGGGTTATAATTCTGCTTCTTATATTCATACACTCTATCAGGTTATGAACTTAGCCTTTGCCGATCGGGATTTTTATTATGGTGATCCCTACGGTAAACCGAAGACACCTATTCAAGGCCTATTACATGAGTCCTATGCGAAGGCGAGGGCCGCAACAATTGACCTTAAGCAAAATAACCCGAATGTACTTCCCGGAGATCCTTATCCCTATGAAGGGAAACAGAATCCTTATCTTCCGTTACTGGAGCAGCGTAAGCAGGAATTTACACCACATGCGGAGCTGAAAAATGATTTTGTCCCTAAACATGACGCACGCTCAAGTTCGTCGCTAACGGAATTGCCAAAAACAGCTCTTTTGGCCTCTTTAGCGGTGGATAGTGCCTATGTTGACCGTTTATTACGGGGTACCACAAGTGTTGAAGCGGCGGATGAAGAAGGTTGGGTCGTTTCGATCACACCGAGTGGAGGTTGGCTTCCTGCCTGTATTGCCGGGAATACTGGGGTGGGCATGAGTCAGCGCCTACAGAGTTTTGTCTTAGATTCGTTGATTAACCCGTTCAATGTGGTCGAGCCAGGCAAAAGACCGCGTGTAACGCTCACCCCTTCGATGGCTTTGAAAAACGGAAAACCTTACCTTTCTTTTGCCGTGCAGGGCGGAGATACTCAGGATCAGAATTTACTGCAATTTTTCTTGAATATGGTCGAGTTTGGTATGACGCCACAACAAGCCAGCGAGGCGGCCAATATCAACAGTAATCAGCTTTGGCTATCGCTGGGAGGAACAAAGACCGATGATCGAAAACCGCGCTCAGGTAGCCTGCTATTGGACAAAAATACCGCTCCAGCAATTATTGAACAATTGAAGAAAATGGGGTATAGCATTCAGCTCGGCGATCGTACCAGTGGACCTATCAATGCGATTTATTTCGATCAGCAGCACCGTACACTTTGGGGCGGCAGTAGCAACAATGGGGAGGATTACGGCATCGGGTGGTAGTATTTCATTGGCTTTGCTTAGGTTTCGGTTTTGTTATCTCCACTGTATTTATTATCTTACCTACTGATCGGAAACTGATTTTTGTTATGGAGGGTAGTGTCAATAAATATTCGTTTGTTTTTCAGCCTGATGAAGCTGGTATTGTCTTGGTAGATGGCTTGAAGCGGCGATTACGTGCATCGTTAGCCGAACTGCTTCCCGACAAAAACAAAGGCTGGTATCCCAGTTGCAATTCCAAAGCTCATGTAACGATATGTGCTTTTGAAGCAGATGCGTGTAAACTGACAATGGCTATTGAGGCTTTGCAGGAGACTTTGGTCTATGAGCGTAGTCAGTATGTTTATTTCGATCATTTTTCATCATTTGCGGGTGGTGCTTTCTATATTGCACCAACTGTGCACGCCCGGAGTTATCTCAAGGACCGGGCGCGGAAGGTTGTTCAAACATTGACGGAGTTTGATTTGATCGAGATTAGCGACGAACCCCATATTTCGATTGGGCGACGTCTGGAGCCAGAGCAGCTTGAAATCGCAAAAGAACAGTTGCGGTCTGTCGATCTGAGCTTTATGTGCAAGGGCGTTCATGTGCGGCAGTATAAGCCTGATTTAGGTCAGTACGAGATCATCGATTTTATCCAATTTGGCAACCAATCGAAGGAAAATTCTGGCCAGCTGGCATTTAAATTCTAATAATATCGCGGTTTAATTGCCTAATAATGTAAAGCTTTTTATCTTTAAGGCTGACAATACACGAAATTGCACTTATAGTACTTTATGCATTACGACGAATCTTATCATAAATCCCTATCTGATATCCATGAAAGTGTCGATGTCAATCAAGGGAAATCCAAATTTAAGAAGATACTTAGTTTCTTTGGTCCAGCTTATCTCATTAGCGTGGGGTATATGGATCCAGGCAACTGGGCTACCGATCTTGCTGGAGGAAGCCAATTTGGCTATACCCTGATTTGGGTGCTGTTGATGAGTAATATCATGGCGCTGGTGTTACAGAATCTATGCGCGCGCCTAGGTATTGTACGCGGTAAAGACCTTGCGCAGTGTAACAGAGAGACCTATCCTAAACGGATGAATTTTGTGCTCTATGTGCTTGCTGAAATTGCAATAGCAGCCTGTGATCTGGCGGAGGTTTTGGGAATGGCAATCGGTCTTAACCTCCTTTTTGGAATCGATTTGCTTTGGGGAGTAATGATCAGTTTTGCAGATACCTTCTTGCTGCTCTATCTGCAGAAGCTGGGGATGCGAAAAATGGAACTCTTTATCATCGGACTTATCGCGCTTATTGGCATGTGTTTCATGGTAGAAATGTTTTTGGCGAAACCTGATTTTGCAGAGGTAGCCACCGGATTTATCCCCAGTATCCCGAATAGCGCTGCATTATATATTGCCATAGGAATTATAGGTGCAACCGTCATGCCGCATAACCTGTATCTGCATTCGGCCCTGGTGCAAACGCGAAAAATTGACAGGAATGAGGTTTCTATCCAAAAATCGCTCAAGTATAACTTTTGGGATAGTGCCATCGCCTTGAACCTGGCCTTTTTGGTGAATGCGGCAATATTGATTCTTGCAGCCTCTGTTTTTCACAAGAACGGTATGCATGACGTGGCCGAGCTTGAAGATGCTTATCACCTATTGGGCAACCTTCTTGGAACGGAATGGGCCTCAAAATTGTTTGCTGTTGCCTTGATTCTTGCCGGACAGAGCTCAACGGTGACGGGAACCCTAGCTGGACAGATTGTGATGGAGGGATACCTTCGCTTGCGGATTAGTCCGACCTTGCGGAGGATTATAACGCGGCTTTTGGCTATTATCCCGGCTGTATTGGTGATACTCATTTCGGGTGAAGGTCGCGTTGGTCAGCTGCTGATCTTTAGTCAGGTGATCTTGAGTATGCAGCTCGCTTTTGCCGTCATCCCGTTGATCCATTTTGTGAGCGATAAAGTCAAGATGGGCACTTTTGCCATTAAACCGTTAACGAAAGTAGCGGCCTGGCTGATCGCGGCCATTATCGCTGTTTTGAATTTTAAATTAGTATACGACGAAGTGGTCGGCTGGATTGGTGAGGCCAACAATATTGTAGTAACCGTATTATTGATCTTGGGCGCAGTGGGCTTGTTTGCCTTATTGATGATGACCGTATTATACCCTATTTTACTTAAATCAAAACCAACGGAGCTGGAGGTGCACCCACCATTTGAGGCTTTGCATTTTGAGCATAAGGGCTCTTTTAAGAAAGTAGTGATTGCATTGGATTTCTCAAATTCAGATCAGAAAGTAATCCAATATGCTTTACAGCTTTCGCACGAGGATACTTCTTTTGTGGTTGTACATATTGTTGAGAGTGCATCGGTAAAGTATACCGGAGATTCGACAGATGATTTTGAATCGCGTCAGGATTTGGAACGACTGAAATTGTATGCAGACTTTCTCTTGTCCAAAGGACATCAGACGGAATATGAATTAGGTTACAATAACCGGATCAAGTGCATTGCTGAAATTTGTGAAAACTATAAAGCTGATCTGTTAGTTGTAGGCAGTCATGGACATAATGGGCTGAAGGATTTTGTTTTTGGTGAGACAGTTAACAAGCTGCGGCATGCAGTGAAAGTACCTGTTTTTATTGCTCAATAGGTTCTCAGTGACTATCTCAAAGAGTCTCTGTCTATTCACTGTAATTTTATTGCGGAAAAAGTGAGCGGGGCGATCGCTAAGTGCTAAATAATTCTTATTTTTGCGACATCAAATCAAGATATGAGCGACGCTATTAAACACGAGTGCGGAATCGCACTAATTCGCCTGTTAAAACCCTTATCTTATTATCAGGAAAAATATGGTACGCCATTTTATGGCATCAACAAATTGTACCTATTAATGGAAAAACAGCACAACCGTGGACAAGACGGGGCTGGAATTGCAACCATTAAATTTGATGTAAAACCTGGAAATCGTTACATTTCGCGTTACAGAGCTATGGGCTCAACTGCTGTGGCAGACATATTCGAATATGTACAGAAAAAATTTGCTTCTGTTCAGAAAGCATTTCCAGAGGAGTCAAAAGATACGCAATGGTTAAAAGATAACGTAAGTTTTACGGGGGAAGTACTTTTAGGACATTTGCGCTATGGAACGCATGGAAAGAACAGTATCGAAAGCTGTCACCCATTTTTGAGACAAAACAATTGGATGTCTCGTAATTTGGTGGTAGCGGGTAACTTCAACATGACCAATGTGGACGAATTGTTGCAACAGTTATACGAGTTGGGACAACATCCAAAAGAAAAAGCGGATACCGTAACCGTTTTGGAAAAAATTGGCCATTTCTTGGATGATGAGAACCAAGATCTGTTCGATCAATTCAAAAAAGAAGGTCATTCTAATATTGAGATCAGCTCGCTGATTGCTAAAAATATTGATGTTACCAAAATATTGAAGCGTTCGGCCAAAACGTGGGATGGCGGTTACACCATCGCAGGTATCTTTGGTCATGGTGATGCTTTTGTGATGCGCGACCCAGCGGGTATCCGTCCTGCGTTTTATTATCAGGATGAGGAGATCTTGGTGGTAGCATCGGAAAGACCGGTCATCCAAACTGCATTCAATATTCCTATTGGTGCTGTAAAGGAAATTAAACCAGGTCATGCCCTGATCGCTAAAAAAGATGGTACTGTATCCCAAGAGATGTTTAGACAACCCGTAGAACAACGTTCTTGCTCTTTCGAACGGATCTACTTCTCGCGTGGATCAGATGCTGATATCTATCAAGAACGTAAAGAATTAGGAAGATTACTGGTGCCTCAGGTATTGGAATCTGTCAAAAATAACATCAAAAATACCGTATTCTCGTTTATTCCAAATACAGCCGAAGTATCTTACTATGGCCTAATGGATGGTATCAATGCCTACGTTCGGGATTTTCAAAAAGAGACGCTATTAAATCGTTCAGAAAAGATTTCTGATGAGGAGTTAGATGAAATCTTGAGTATCAAACCTCGTTTTGAAAAACTCAACGTAAAGGATGCTAAACTGCGTACCTTCATTACACAAGATGCGGACCGTACCGATATGGTACAACATGTATACGATACGACTTACGGTATTGTAAAAGATCATGAAGATACCATCGTTGCCATTGACGATTCGATCGTTAGAGGAACAACGTTGAAACAAAGTATCTTGACGATCCTGGATCGTTTGAATCCGAAAAAAATTGTGATTGTTTCTTCTGCCCCGCAAATTCGTTACCCAGATTGTTACGGTATTGATATGTCACGTATGGGTGAGTTTGTCGCATTCGAAGCGGCAATTAATCTCCTCAAACAACGTGGTATGGCACATATTATTGATGAAGTTTATCAAAAATGTGTGTTGTCAATGACCCAAGATGTTCATGAGATCGAGAATTATGTTAAAGCGATCTACGCACCGTTTACGGATGAAGAGATCTCAGAAGAAATTGCTCGTATTGTAAGACCTCACCACCTAAAGGCAGAGCTTGAAGTAGTTTACCAAACATTGGATAATTTACACAAAGCTTGTCCGGACCATAAAGGTGATTGGTACTTCTCGGGTGATTATCCAACACCTGGTGGAAACAAGGTTGTTAACAAAGCGTATATGAACTGGATTGAAGGAAAGAATGTAAGAGCATATTTCAGCAGCTAAGTTCAAAATTATATTAAAGAGGGATGCATTTATGCGTCCCTTTTTTTTTATATATTCGTACCAATTAGTGTCAATATCCTAAATTAAAAAACCAATTAAAGCAAGGGAAATTGCTGTCCGTAAATAAACCGATCATGAAGCATATTTTTAAGAGTCTCTATTTTCAAGTCATCGTTGGGATACTTGTGGGGATCATCTGTGGTATCTATTACCCTGACTTCGCTGTCAAGCTAAAACCATTGGGAGACGCTTTTATTAAACTGATCAAGATGGTTATTGCGCCATTGATTTTTAGTTCCATTGTGATCGGTATAGCTGGAATGCAGGATACGAAAAAAGTGGGAAAAATCGGCTTGACTTCCATTATCTATTTCGAGATCATGACCACGATTGCCCTGATTATCGGTCTGGTCTTTGTTAATTGGATACAGCCGGGGACCGGGATGAACGCCGATCCAGCGAGCCTTGATGTATCTTCGATATCCCATTACATCTCAGAATCCAAGAAACCACATGGTTTTATGGATTTTATCATCGGGATCATTCCAGATAATGTGATTGCTGCGGTAGCTTCGGACAACATGTTGCAGGTACTCGTTTTTGCCGTACTATTTGGGATCGGTATGACAAAAATCGGGCAGAAAGCTTCCGAGCCGGTCCTCCATGTATTGCAATCTTTTCTGAAGGTGCTCTTCTCCATTATCAAAATGATCATGTACCTGGCGCCAATCGGTGCAATGGGAGCAATGGGTTTTACGATCGGTAAGTTTGGGATCCAGGCCTTATCCAAACTCGGTATGTTGATGTTGAGCTTCTACCTAACCTGTTTTATTTTCGTGGTCATCGTGATTGGAGCGGTATTGTATTTTTATCTCAAGGTGAATGTTTTTAAGTTTTTAAAATACATCAAGGAAGAAATTCTGATTGTATTGGGGACTTCCTCTTCAGAGTCCGCATTGCCTGGAATTATGCAGAAAATGGAAGATGCGGGTTGTGCCAAGCCTGTTGTGGGTTTAGTTATCCCCACGGGCTATTCTTTCAATCTGGATGGGACAAGTATCTATCTGACCATGGCAGCGGTTTTTATTTCGCAGGCCCTCAATATGCATCTCAGCCTGGAGCAGGAAATTACCTTATTGCTGGTGTTGTTATTGACCTCTAAAGGTGCTGCAGGTGTAACAGGAAGTGGTTTCGTTACCCTCGCTGCGACCTTGCCTGTTGTTGGCCATGTACCGGTGGAATCAGTCGCTTTGATCTTTGGTGTGGATCGTTTCATGAGTGAAGCAAGGGCGATAACCAATTTGATCGGAAATTCAGCGGCAACGCTGGTCATTTCAAAATATGAAAATAGTTTGGACGAGGATCTTTTGCATGAAAAGCTGGGATCTAAACGCGTATAATCGGTGAGGGGAATAGGTATAGATTGTATAACAAAGAAGCTGTCTCAAATTTAT
>NZ_DJTD01000010.1:0-82917 GCF_002440385.1 Sphingobacterium sp. UBA6317
TAGTTCATAGGCCGGATACATACTTATTGAATGAGAAAAGAATAGTTGGAGATATTTGGTTTATTAATTTATGATGACTTTTATTAAAATAGCGTTAACCGCTGCTAATCTTTTCACACTTAATCAATGTTTTGAGATCAAAACGTTCTATTATAAAGAGAAATTGGAACATACTTTCATAGATGGTAAGAGTTATACTTTAGTCGGTGATAAAAACAATAAATATTATAATGTAGACCAAGCAGTTAAACCTCATCCGTCGATGTTAAAGACAAGTTATTTTGATACTGTTCGAGATATTGTATTGAGAAATGTTGATGGCAGTAAATTAACAGATATAGATAAAGATGCGCAGATCTATGTCTCCATGTTTTTCGATCCAACTAGTTTGAAAGTGATCGAGGTATACTTTGGATTTGTAGCTGTAAATCCACTTAAATTTATGACAGTAGAACAACTTCAAAAAATAGATGAAGATGTTAAAAAACTAGTTCGGGGAGAGAAAAGAATAGGCTGGTACAGCGAACAGGAAATCGATGAGAACTTTTCTAAGCTCAGTTATATAGACGGTGTTGGTGTTAGTTTTTACTTCAGTCAAATCAAGGAGTATAAAAATGGCCAGATTCCAAAAGAAAAAGTAGCACCATTTTAATTTGGTGCGGAAGATGTAGGAATGTCAGAATAAAACCTTAATTTCAGCAATCAAACAGCTTTAACATGACATTTCTATACCGATATCTTCGTCTGTATGCGGTGCTAGTTGCATTCCTGTTTTCTCTCCATGTTTTTGCGCAAAATCAGTCAGGAGTGAAAAGCAATGCACTTGCAATTCAGTTCGTTGAGCGACAACTCCCTGAGGGCAACTATACCGCAGCGGTATTGGGAGTTCCCCGTCCCAATGCAGCGCAGTTCGCAATTGCCGAGAAAATGAAACAAGCGATGAAAGCCAATGAAGATTGGTTTTTTAAAACAATGGAGAAATTAAAACCAGGAGAGCCGATACCGTATCACAAGAATCTAGGTATTAGCGAAGAGGAGTATGCTGTTTTTATGAAGTTCTCCCAATCTGTCAAATTAGACAAAATAGGGGTAATTGAGCTCAAGATCGTGCGTAAGGAAAATAGTTTATATTTTGAACCGAAAGACTTCGGCGATTATTTAAAATATCTAGTCGTCGATTTAAAAGACCAGAGACTCAGGGTTGATAGTCTGGACTTGGAATACAAAGAGCATATCACTATGAATGTTAAACAGACAACATTGGTTGCAGGGCCTTGGGTAGGTTACTCCTGGCAACTCGAAGAAGTTAAGAAAGACGGACAATTAATTTCAGATCCAAATAAAGTAGTTTCTGCAGAAATGGGAGAACTGGATATAAAATCTATTAAGGTAATTATTGGCAAACTCGATCATAGCAATCAGTGTTTTCTGTATCTCAAGAGTAACATTATCAATAAAGGACATTTGCTTGCAAAACAGGATTTAGCTCTTTTATTAACGAAAAAATAAGCCGAAATGCAACGTTATGCCTAACTTTAAATGTAATAACAGCTATAAAAGAAACCACTTATATTTTTCTATCGATATCAAGGAAAAATTGATTTCAATATTTAGTTAAGATTAAATGCCGTTATATCAATTTTATCCATTTGTAATCTATACAGCCTGATCTGATGATTGGGCTATGTTGTAAGTACCCCATTTTGCGACAGCTGAGATTGGACTTTTCTAATTTACAGTACTAAGGGGTTTATTTGTTGTTGGTGCCTCATATTTTTGATAACTCCGCTGGTGTGAGTTCCCAAGCGCTGGGCTGTTGCTTAATATTCATTAACACAAGTTGTTGTTAGCTTTGAAATAATAAAAAAAGTAAACTTATGTTAAGGTAAGTAATATTTTATGGAATGACCCTGATGGTGGGAGCCTCCATAGCCTCATGTTCAAAAGATGAAGAAACAGAATCGGAGTCAGGGGAGGTTATTGAAACCGGTACAGCGATAAAAATTAGTTCGACATCAAAAAATCGTACGGTTGACGGGTGCCAGGATACTGGAGCAGACGACGAGGATCTTGTCGCAAACTCTTCAGCCAGCGGTGTTGCCTATGAGCTTACAGGCTCAACAACAAGTGGGTCATTCAAGATCTATTCAGATAAGAAATTCAAGGTCACCTTAAATGGGGTCTCTATTACATTTATAATACTTGCCGATGGGACAGAAAACAAGCTTACAGATGCGGCTACGGATGCCAAGGGCGGCAAGAGTTTCTTATTGTGAAGGCCGAAAATGGTAAAATCATCAAAAAGACCAAAATGCAAGGAAAGGCAATTGAAATAGTCTTATAGTTTCATAAGATTTTGATGCGGTCTTATCTATTTAATAAGCTATTTAAAGATGAGCAGTTGTGAAATAGTCGCGGGAGCTTCAAATTTATAAATGAATCAATACTATCAGATGTGAAAAAAGACAAATTTAGTTTAATATAGTGTTTTATGTAAATACAGCGGCATTTGTCGATGTATTCTTTTTTTAGATAAAAAATTAGAAAAAGCATATTTTACATGTTTTTACTATTTTTCTACATCTTAGATAACATGAATACGAGTTTCTTTGAAGAATTATTTTAATGTTACATTATTTATGAGGCTGTTATCCTTTTCTATCGGAGTTTTCTTTTGGATTATCTCATCTTACTCTTTTGCACAGAACAAACAGATGTTGGACGGAACCTGGCGCTTCAGTCTGGACGAGAAAAACCGGGGACTGGAAGAAAAGTGGTTTGACCGTGATCTTGCCAAAACGATTCAATTACCGGGGACGACAGATGAAGCAAGATACGGGACAAAGACAAATGGATCTGACTTTGGTATTCTAACCCGAGCATATAAATACTATGGCCCCGCTTGGTATCAGCGGGAAATTACGGTTCCGACAGACTGGAAGGGCAAACAGATATTTTTGAACCTGGAACGGGTGATGTGGCAATCTATGCTTTTCGTTGATGGAAGACAGTTTGCTCCTCAGGATGCATTAAACTCGCCACATCTGTATTCACTCGGAACACTTAGCCCGGGCAAACATAGGCTGACAATCCGTATCAACAATGACATGATCTATAATATCGGCGATAAAGGTCACGCATATACAGAGTACACACAGAGCATCTGGAATGGTATAGTCGGCAAAATTGAATTAATAGCAAAGAATCCAATCCATTTTTTTAACCCGCAAGTTTTCACATCAATTGCACCCAAGGCTTTTCAGCTCAAGGATACTTTACAGAATAATAGTGGAAAGAAAAGCTCTGTAACGCTAACCTATTCCTTACGGGAACGTAAGAGTGGGAATGAGCTATTTCATGGAAAACGGAAGTTTACGTTATTATCAGCTAAACTGCCTATTGATATCACTGAAAATGTACCTGATTTAGTTCAATTGTGGGACGATATCAATCCGAATCTTTATACATTAACGCTGAGGTTACTGGATGATAAGGATCGCGAATTGGAAGTGAGGGAAATGGAAATAGGTTTTCGTGAAATC
Source organism: Sphingobacterium sp. UBA6317 (assembly GCF_002440385.1). Taxonomy (NCBI): domain Bacteria; kingdom Pseudomonadati; phylum Bacteroidota; class Sphingobacteriia; order Sphingobacteriales; family Sphingobacteriaceae; genus Sphingobacterium; species Sphingobacterium sp. UBA6317. Next base: position 3,543 of record NZ_DJTD01000010.1, read on the forward strand.
AGCGCTTCCAAATCGAAGATTTTAGTAAACAAACGCCCCGTTTTTCTGCGGGGAAATTTAGATTGCGTCCATTTTCCATTAACCGGTTATCCGGCGATGAATGTCGAAGAATGGGAACGTATTTTCCGTATCTATAAAGCTTATGGATTGAACCATGTGCGTTTTCATTCCTGGTGTCCACCAGAAGCGGCATTTGTTGCTGCAGATCGAATAGGACTTTATCTACAGCCGGAAGTCATCTGGCTAGATTGGTGGATGGCTGTTGACAATCCGGGGCGCGAAGAGATGAACACAAAGGGCAGGCCGAAAGGTCTGGGCTATAATGCTTCTGCAGATTCCTTTGCACAAAAAGAGATTGCTACCATGTTGGCCAGTTATGGAAACCATGCTTCTTTTACAACAATGGCTATCGGTAATGAATTGGGTAATTCAGATTTTGATGTCATGGAATCCTGGCTGAAACCCTATAAAGCAAAAGATTCAAGAAGATTATATGCTGTTTCTTCAGCGCGGAAGATAACAGCGTTAGATCAGTTTATCGCAACACATTATATTGACAAATTAGGAGGAACCAGAGGAATGCGTGGTGCGACAACGGATTGGGATTTTGAAAAAGTGTATAGTCAATCAAATATCCCAGTTATCGCACATGAAATCGGGCAATGGCCCGTATATCCAAGATGGGATGAAATAAAAAAATACACTGGCGTACTGAAAGCCAGAAACCTTGAACTCTTTCGGGAACAGGCCAGAAAAAACAACCTCGAATCACAAAATGAAGCTTTTGTGCAGGCTTCTGGCGCGCTCAACCAGCTGATGTATAAAAATGAGATAGAGTCCTTTCTTCGAACACCCTCAGCAGCAGGCATACAATTGCTAAGCATGCAGGACTATCAAGGGCAAGGAGAGGCGCTCATAGGTTGGCTCGATGCTTTTTATGATAACAAAGGGATTACTACTCCCGAAAAATTCAAGATGCATCATGATACCACAGTAATGCTGTTGCGCCTACCAAAATTTGTATGGAAAACAGACGAGCCTTTCCAGGCCAAAGTGCAGGTTGCCCATTACGGTAAGGCTGATTTCCAAGATCAGGTGTACTGGAAGATTTATGATGAGACGGCAAATGTGTTATCCGCTGGTGATTTTACGAACCAAACTTTTCAGGCTGGGAGCTCAGAAATTATAGAATCCTTTAGCAGTGATTTTTCCAAGGTCAAAAGAGCTACAAAGCTCACTGTAGAGGTTGGATTGAAAGATCGACCCATCAAAAATCGCTGGGAGATCTGGGTATATCCACCGGTCAATGTTCATGAAAAAGAGGTCTACATAACGGAGCGGTTTGACGCTAAGGCAGAACAAGTTTTACATGCGGGCGGGAAGGTGCTGTTGGATGCTTCTGATCTGGGCAATGTGAAAACGGCAGATATGATCAGCTTCTACCCCTTATATTGGTCACTTACTTTTTTTCCGGGGCAGGGAATCAATACGATAGGCTTATTACTGCGCGACAAACATCCGGCATTTAAGGAATTTCCAACAGATGCACACAGCAACTGGCAATGGCAAGCCATCTACAAAGGTGCAAAAGGTTTTTATATCAATAATTTTCCGGCGATATATAGGCCTATAGCACAGCCTATAGACGATTTTCATCGCAACAACAAGCTGGCTTCTATTTTTGAATTAAAGGTTGGAAAAGGCAAATTATTGGTAACTGGTTTTAATATACAAGATAAGAAAAATCCTGTAAGCCAGCAGTTGAAGGCAAGTCTTGAAAAGTATATGGTTTCGGATGACTTTGCACCAGATTATGAACCGAATTTGGATTCACTGCGTAAAATGTTTGTCTTCGTGGAGCCTTTAAAAAGTGTTGCACCAAAAGCCTTTAAAAATTCACTGCTGTATGTCGAAGCCGGCAAAAAATCACAAGCTATCGACCGAAATGTCGATTGGTCCCCTGTCATGGATTTGAGTGAAGCCAGTAAATCGACGACTTATAGCATAAAAGCAGAGGGAGTCTGGAAAGACGAGGTTTCTTCAGCCTGGCAGGGCAAACAAATGGAAGTGACCATGCATGTGCCACAAGGCATGATCGGTACTTTTTATGTCTTTTTTCACGACTGGAATAATTTGGGACGTCAGGCAGATATTGAATTTGAAGGACGGCCGTATACCCTGGGCCGACACGACAAAGAAGGGCAGTGGATCAAATTGCATGTGATGCGCGAAGATTCCAATGATGGGGTATTAAAGTTAAAAGTGAATACTTCAAAAGGACCCAATATAATGATTTCGAAGATAGCCTTGACCGAGGAAGTAGAGTAAGAAAATAGATAGATCTGACAAAAATTTAATATTTCTACCGTTCATAGCAAGGGTAGAAATATTAAAAATGTGTACGACAACAATTTGTTCGCGCAATTCTTTATTTGGAAATTTCAGTAGGGGCGATGCCATTCCATGATTTAGGGATATTTTTTAAGCCTAAGATTTTGGCTAAGATCCACGAGGTATTTCGGTTACTGTTAAAAAAAACAGCCGTATTGCCCAGGTTTTTTATCTTTTTGCCTGTGATAGCAAAAGAGGCGGTCCGATCTTAATTGTGTGCTATCCCATATAAATCTTTTTGAGGCGGCTGGTTAGCAATTCAATTTTTCCTTCCAAAATAAGATGATAAAAGTTTTCGAAGCTGTCCTGATAGATTACCTGTTCTTGTGATTTTATATTATCTCGGATTTGATCTTTAGGCATTTTATTATAATAGGTATAGTAGTCAGTTTCCATTGTATCCTCATAAAATCATCAAAATAGATCTTCAGGATTTTCCTTACTCCTGAAGTGTTTGAAATTTTCGCTCAAATTTTTCATAAATGTTATTTGAAGTGAATGCCACAAATGTTGTTTCGGAATGAAAATTAATAATAGCAATCAACTAGGCTAATCTTGAATAAACAATCAAATGAACAAATACACTTGACGACTTTGTTTTCCTTAATAATTGTTATTTAAAAAACTAAGCATGGTGAGAAGGGCTTTTTTTTTAAATCTTGAAAACAATACTATCGTTTATTTGTTGAGGATTTAAACAGCCATTATATTATTAGTTTGCCGCAAGTTTCAAACAGTTCAAGCAAGTTTCTACGCCATGAAGTTTTATAGTCCTTTGTGATCCAAAAGGCAATAATCTATTGCGAAAATATTTGACAACTATGATTTATGAAAAATCCATTTAAAATGTCATTTGATCGATTCGAAACCGAATTGTGTGTGACGAGAGGGATAAATATTCCGAATATTCAGTTTCTTAATTTACAGAAGATATTATGGCTAATTTTTCTTTTAGTCCCTTTGTTTAATCATGGACAGGACATTCAGAAATCACCTTCGAGAGAAAATTCGTCCTCTTTCGTTTTCATAGACTTAAATGCTTTATCCAATGAAGAGAAAAATCGCCTTTTATCTTTTCAAACAAAGAAATCTCTGGCTAATAATCTCATAGATACTATCGTTAGTAAAGAAAAAGGCCTTGATAAATTCATTGCTTCCTATTCTAATTTAAACGCTAGAACAAATTCATCCGGTTTTTCGGAAATAAAAAATGCAATAGTAAAATTGAATGGTCCTTTAGCGACCAAATCGATTGTTAAAGGTAATAAGATTTTGACACCTTCAACTTTTAGAATACCGAAGAAAAATTCAAGTGTGTCCTATTTTCAGAGTATTGACACGGTATCTGGAAGGGTTGTTGCCTTACCGATATCATTTGTTCAGCAGGACTCAATTGCTCAAGATTCTAGTGCTATCATTTTGCCTGAACAAACTAGCCTTTTGAAACTTGATCTATCTCCGGAAGAACTTGATGAATTAAAAAGTAAAGTTTTTGGGGGTGGTTTAGAAAAAGCGAATAAAAATGCTATTCGGATTCTAAATAAATCAGATCGCTATGTCGCTGTAGAATTTCCGGCTGATACACTTTCATTGGATACAATAAACAGCGTTAGCATATCATCCATTTATAATTATTCAGATACGTTAAAGTCTAAACTATCAATACTCAACAAGGACAATTTTGGAGAATATTATGTGCTTGATTTTTTTACGGAAGGAGATTGTTCGCACGGCCAAAAAGTTGTCTCTGTCGTAAAGCAAAAGTTTCAGGAATTAGGGATTGATCTGAGTTATTTAAAATTAAAGATTATTTCAATTGATTATCGGCATGATCCACAGAAAGCCTTAGACTTTCTAACAAACTATTATAGCCAATTAGATTTAGATCTAGATCGAGTCTTTGGTCAGTTTCTAATAGATGGTTTGAAATCAAACGCTAATCATGTAGATGAGATTTGCGCTAAGTGTATACCCAGTGAGATCCTTCAAGCTTATCTCAGTGATAGCTATAATAATAAACCCGACATTATTTCGACATCTTTTTATATTTCGACCAGTAAACCAGTATTTCCTAATCCTGTTTTAAGCCCGACGACTTTTATTACAGCTTGTCTAAACGAAACAAATAGACGAATAGAATCACTAGATGAACTGGATTCATCGAGTCCTACAGCCCAACCTTTGACAGCATTATATAAAACTAAGGGATACGGTTGTATTACTGTTAGTTCACAGATTAAAAGTGGTTCTTTCAATGGCATGTATTCCGAAAATGCGAGTGGTGTTACTACCATCGGAAAGGGGGGCGGATGGGAATTCTCAAAATATTGCTCCAGGCCGTTTATCGGAGCAAGTTTTGCTGTTCCCGATATTGGAGCAACTATGCTGATTGCCAAGGCCTATTGGAGAGCGAAGAATTTTGTTCCAGACGCAGAAGAAGCTAAAATTCGGTTGTTGCTATCCTGTGATCTTGATTCAAACCTCGTGTCGAAATTTGGTTCAGGAGGTCGGATAAATTTGGAGAAATTGATCAATTTTAAAAATGGCTTTTGTGAAGATTTAGATGGCAGGATATCCCCATGCTTTATCAAAAAAGGATCCAAAGTATTTGGTTATAATTTTAAAAGAGGAATGAAAAATGATGATGTATCGGGTATCGCATTTATTAGCGATAAGACATACTTTTTTTCAGAGTTAGCATCGCGTTGGCAGCACAATTTGTCCAGCGATATCGATATTACCATTATCAAAGATGGTTTTGAGGAAAGATTTACTTCTATAGATCAAATAAAGGCTAAATATAAACATGTAACCAACTTTAATAAATAAAAACTATGAAAAACATCAAATTAATCCTTATTGCAATTATACTGGGTTTACCCACTTATCTAGGCGCGCAGAACTATAATAAATTATTCCAAGATGCAGTGAAAAAGGCTATAGGTTCTGATTTAGCTCAATTTAAGACCTTCAGCTATCCAGTTGATAATTTTGGCGTACTAACGATGTATAATAAAAAAGTGAGCCCTACTGAGATGTTATGCGACATGCTGTACTGTATTGAGGGCGTTGAAGGCGATAAAGAAGACTGGATAGGGATGAAGGGATTTGTAGCGATAGGAAATGGTGGCCCAATAATGCTCGAACAGACCGTGAAGAATAATTGGGGGGCAGAAGTTATTCTTCCCAAATTATACCAAGTTTTAGGGATTTCGGCAAGTGCTAACTCGGAAAAAGAAATAGGCATTAATGTCGAGATCGAGGGCGCGGTAATGAGAACTTTGCGTAGACAGCCTGTTATGAATTATATAAATAGTCTAGACAAGTCTACTGAAATATTTAAAGCGTATAATAATGGTCGGCTAGTTATTATTGTGGCGGATTGTATAATCAAAGGGGTAACAGTAAAAATAAATAAGACAGCAGCTTTAAAAACTAAATTAGATGCGAAAGTTGGCGGTACTGATAATGAGGTCGTATCAAAAATTTTTAATGATGCTCAGTTAACTGTCAAGATTGACAGGGACGTAGATGGAGAATATACTATAAAGTTTGAGCAACCATTAATATTCGCCACTTTGTCAAAAAAGCAACCTAAAGCAGGAGAATTGGGAGAAGATGATAATTTTGACAATTGGCTAGATGCTATCAATTTAGATAGGTCCGCAGACAAATAAAGTTATGTTAAATTAAGTATAAGAACTCAGGGACGGACGCTAATAGATTTAGGGCCCTTGCTCTGGGAGTAACTGCTTTTTGTTCCGAATGCCACAAATTCTGTTCCGGAGAGATAATTATGAATAGCAGTGAACTTTTGAACAACATTTTAGAAGAAATGAACAACTGTTATATTAACTAATCTTACGGCCTTTGATTTAGATCGAAGCCCAAAGCCGGTTAACATTTAGCCAAAGCGGACATCTAGCCAACATTGCCTCCCTTGACGGTTAACAAGGGGGGGCTTTTTTTGTCGAATTCAAACTAACCTCTCAACAAAAAAACAACTTTAGCTACAACTAAGGTTTTAATGGGACATAAAAGTGTAATAACTACTATGAAATATTATAATGACGATGAAGGATTGGTTAATATTTATGCTGAACAAAATGGTATTCATCCGAGTAAAGTTTGAGAGTCAAAATCCAAGCATAAATAGAGAAGATTAATACAAAGCTCATTTGCGAACAGACTTCATAATTATGTAATAATTTTCTATATTGCCTTAAAGTATTCATTATAAACGCTTTTAACACCCACAGGAAAGTTTTGAATTAATATGGCTAAAAAAGTTTATTATAGTAAGCCGTTGAAATACTTCTGGAAAGACCTATATGGTAGGCAAAAGAATTTCACACCCGATTTCACAGACGAACAAATGTATTTTGCACTTAAGAAAAATCTCTTAACGAAGCCTGTAGGTATTGACGAAACTCAGGAGTCTAGAAGATTAATAATATCAGGATGGGATTTATGGAGGGAAGATTCAAAAGGTGACCTTTTACACATTTTCTTCCTTGATAAGCAATTGCGTGATTTTCTAGAAGTAACTCCATTATCGGATTTAGAGGGGATTAAAAAATTTCTTTTCCAAAATGGACAGACAAGAGCCATAAATCATATTTATGCCAACGAAATTAGAGATACCGTACTGTAAGTTTAGAAGCTAAAAAGATATATTTTCCGTAAAAAACCTGATGTCTAAATATTTTAAAGAATTTAGAATTGTCCTATTTTTGTTTCCTCTTTAAAAATAGCTAAACCTGATAACCACCCGTATGAAAAAAAATCTGATTCTCTTATTTGTCTTTTTAAGCCTGAGCTTACCAGCCCAATCTACTATGAGAGAAGATCTATCAAAATTATTTCTTGATCTAAATCTGGATCTAGCCCCGAAATTAATGGTCGCTAATTCCCCGCTAAAGTTTGAGTGGGGCGCCAATAGAGGACTTCGGTGGACTAAGGAAGGTAAGACGGAGAGTAATGACACCCATATATTTATTGCCAGGTTCAATAAACACCACTTTATCCAGTCAACGTTTAAAAAGGGAGTAATAACTATCAGTCAGACCACTGAAGAGATGAAGAAGGATGTTTTTTCTATCCATGAAGGCTTTAAATTTGGTAATCCTGATGAAATGATCAATGAATACAGCAGGTTACTGCTTGTTTTTGAAAAATTTGGATACCGTGTAAAAAATTCAAGTGTTCAGAATGAAAATTTTGAAACGCAATTTGAGTTCACGGAAATACTGATAGGCAGTGAACAAAAAAAGCGAAACTAACAATATCTTATGCCATGCCACCTAAAAAGGAGAAAGCTAAACGTTATTTTCTTATCATCCTTTATGACAATCAAGTGGAAAATTAAACCTCAGCATATGCAATTATTTCTTAAAAATATCATCTCAAAGATCTTTATATATTCCCTGATTATGCTTACTTTTTACTCCTGTAAGAATAAAGACGTAAATACAATGGAAAAAATACAACATCTCGAAGCATTAAAAGCTGCACCAAAATTTGTCCAGGAAGATTTTTATCCAGGTCTGGCCGATAAGGAAAATGAAAAAGTTCTGTCCCAGCTTCTTGATGAAAGCATTGAGCGGTTTACCAAAGGGGTAAACAGTAATTTTAGTGATGAGCAGTATAGGGATCTGATGAAAAACGATCTGAACAGGTTCAATGATTATAACCTGGATACAGAGAACAGAGAATATATCTGCGGTTTTTACGAAAAAATCATGGATGCCATAGAACTGGAAAGCTCAGATGGTGTACTCAATAATTGGCTTTATGGTTTTTAATTTTTCGCCAAACCATTATGCTTAGGGACTTTTTATAGGAGCCAGTCACCCCGGATCACATACGAATAGAATATGCATCATTAATTTCTTTATAATTTGGAGTAGTGAGTCTTTGGGGGGCATTAACCGGATAATTTATTTGGATTCAGTGGTAATAACGTTGCAACTGTTTTAAAATTACGGACTTTGAAAGTAAACAGCCTATATTCCAAACTTTAATAGGATTTTCATTTATGAAATACAAGATATCAGAAAAAAGAGCAGTTTTTCTAAGCAAAACATTTTTTGAATACAGTTTTAAAGGAAATGAATTGGATAGGGAAGTGCTAGCAGCAATCACGGAACCTATCGAACTGGATTTTATTGCAAAAAATCACAATTACGATGACGGAAATGACCTGCTACTTGCTATTGTAAGCCATCCTTACTGTGATATTTCGACGGTTAAGATGATCTTCCATAGAGCTGATGTTGAAGGTTATTTAAAAGATGGTGAGAGATCAGGTGATTTCCGGCTGATCAAGGCTATTATTACCCATTTAGATAATGGATTCTACACCCATGAAAAATTCTATTATGATCCTGCCAGTGACCCTGCTGCATTATCTTTTGATGCAGAAGAGCTAAAGAAATACATTCGGGAGGATGCTGTTCTCTTTGGCAACCCCAGGGGGAAAAAACTCGAGACATCATTTGCGGATAATTTTCACCGCAGAAATCTGAAGTTCTATGATGGCACAGTAAAAACTGCTATTGTACCCACAGGGCTAAACGTGAAAACTGGCGGATGTAACATTACTTTTAAGGTACCTGAAGGAAATTTTAAGATAGTAGAGGAAAGTACGGTTAAGAATTTTATAGATTGTTATACATTTCCTGCAGGTCTAAAAGAAAGTTTTGGTGTAAGTGAAAAGCAACTGAAAAAGGTCATTATACGGCCGGATCTGGTCATTGAAAATGATGAACTACTCCTGGTTCTTTTTCTTTTTAACAGCAAAGCTTTACAGCTGGAAAATGCACTCACCAATGTTTCGACAATGATGCGCAATGAGTTTTTCTATCTACAGGCTTTTGTTGATATAGTTGGCGTTGAAGAAAACTTTGGTAAGATAGCCCGTATTAAGCATAATGACACATGGTTTGCAGTCAGTAGAGGCATGCAGGTTAAGATTAGTAATCAAGAAAATTTAAAATTTCTGAAACTGATCTTATTGGAAAAAGGGGGTATCGTATTTTCGCTTTCAGTTGTTTCAGATCAGATAGAAAATCTGGATAATGAAGTGATTAAAAATTTGATCAACAATTGTTCCTTGGATTGACAGCGGTGAAATCCCTTTTCAATCTGGAAAATTCTGGACTGAAATGTACGGCTCTAAGAACGCCCAGTTATATAGGATCTAAGTTAAGGTTAATAAAAGTAATTACGGTTTCCCTTTATCATGGAATCAATATTTTTTAGAATTTGGCAGGATGAAATGCCAACTACAAAACTTTATTATATTGATGATCATTGAGGCTCTAAAGTATGGTTCTTCGGGTATAGGAATTCGGATAACACATCATATTACTATCAAACGTGGCCCCGATCAAAGCTGGATAGAATTTCGGCGAAAGGATGGAAAGCCAGTAAATGCATTTGATTTTTTTAATCTTGGGTTGCATATCGATTGGTACAAGACACAGCGAGGGTAATATTCTAAGTATTGGATAAAAAACCACTTAATTTTTCATCTCGCTAAAACGTAGCAGACCTTAGTATATCCAAAATCCTATTAATTTGATCTTCAGCTTTTAAGATTAAGATAAGAAGATATTTGCCATTGCTCATAGGCTGGATAGAGAGTCCGTCAAATTAAAAAGAGGAAAAGTCCTGCTGAGCCAGGATAGCTTTTGCCGCAAGTTTTATTTTTTATAAATTTTATATCAAAAATAGATTAAAAAGGCGCAAATTATTCAAGATAAATTACTTGTTACTAAGAACATGATAGTAAATGAATCTTAGGCAAAACGTTTTTGCAATGATTTATTTTTAATTTATAATATTTTTTGGCAATTACTAAGGAGATCGGATAAATTTGTTTAATTACAATTAGAAAAGATAACCTTTATAGGCTATTAAGATAGGTACTGATATTATATGAAAAGAAAGTTAATCAGGGTCAGCTGGCAAAAAACGGCCTGCCCAATGTGGCCTTCTTGGCCGACCAGCTCTTTGTTTCGCCACGCTACCTCAGTGATTTGCTCAAACAGGAAACGGGTAAAACGGCCATGGAGCTGATCCATATTTTTATGATTTCAGAAGCCAAAAATTTATTGCGCTTAGGAGAGAAGGGTGTTGCTGAAATTGCGTATGAACTTGACTTTGAAAACCCATCCTATTTTACCCGACTTTTTAAAAAACAAACGGGGATGAAACCCTTGGAATTTAGAAAGTCCCAGTTGAACTGATAAGTGCTAAGCTATTATAAGTCACAGGAAAATACGCGATTTTCCTGTGACTCCATTGTTGTGTCCAGTTACTACATCTAGGCCGTTTAATTTTCCTTGGATGCCCACTGTGCTGAAATTAATCGAGCGCAGGTATTCGTCGCGCGCAGGCGACATGCGACAGCGTTTCAGCGCCAACAGCTCTTGGAAAGGATCGATCATTGGGATAGGATGGATCACTTCATTTTTCTTTTCGAGCAAAACTGATAGGCCACCAACCCAATCGCAAGACCGGCCACAATAGATTTGCTGATAAAGGCCTTTTTATTAAATTTCCATTCAGCGCCTAGTCCGAGTTCTTTGGCGATATTAGGGAGATGGCCTTTTGCGATATCCTGTGCAACGCCTTCCAGCATATTGACACGGTCTGCCAGGACCAGTGGAAGCCAGCGTCCGTAGCTTGATTCGCTGTATTTGAAAGCGATGCGCCTAATTGCGCCGCTCAGCCCGCTTGGTGGACTACTCGTACCATACACGGCTGTCAGATTGGGCCGTTCAACAGACTTGAGTATTTCAACCGTCTCTTCTTGTAGCGGAGGCCGCTGCCAGGCGTATCCTTGCTGTTCTTCGTTATTTCGTTTTTTAATGGGGAAGGTCGGATCATTCCTAGGGTCAAAATCGATCCCCCAGCCCTTGATGTGGCTATAATTTCCTTCTCTATCGTTGATAAATTCTTCGGGTGTCGTTTGATCTGTTATCATAATAAAATATCTTAAGTTGAAGCCAATGGTGGGATTAATACGGTCTTGATGCAGTTGTCCAATTTGGAAGAGAAAAGATGATAAGCATCGCCTATTTCCTCTAAGGGAACGCGGTGTGTAATCAGCTCCTTGGGATTGATAATGCCGTCTTGTACATGTTGGATCAGTTTGGGCAAAAGCCGCTTCACCGAGGCCTGATTGGCGCGTATCGTAATGCCTTTATTGAGCACATTGCCTATCGGGACCAGACTGTTAGTCGGACCATAAACACCCACGATCGACACGATGCCGCCCTTTTTTACACTGTTAATCGCCCAATGGAGTGCCGTAGTAGATCCGCCTTGAAGCATCATATATCTTCCTAAAAGCGTATTCATCGCATTGCCGGCAGCTTCACAACCTACGGCATCAATACACACATCGGCCCCCAGCGAATCGGTAATTGTCTTGACAAAAACAACAGGATCGCCTATAGACCGGAAATTGACGGCCTCACACTGCGCGTAGCGTTCGGCAAATTCAAGCCGATAATCAACCTGATCGATAATAATAACGCGCGCGGCACCAAACAGCCAGGAGCATTTGGCAGCCATAATACCGATTGGTCCAGCGCCAAATACAACCACGGTATCACCAGGCTGTATGCCAGCCATTTCAGCCGCCTGATAGCCTGTCGGCACCACATCGGTCAACAAGACCGCGTCGTCGGGGTCCATCCAGTCGGGGATCACCACAGGGCCCACATCGGCATAGGGCACTCGCACATATTCGGCCTGCCCGCCGGCATAGCCCCCTGCGGTATGCGAATAGCCAAAGATGCCACCCACGGCGGTGGCTTCGGGGTTCGACTCATGGCAGTTGCCATACAGTTCCTGCCGGCAAAAAGCACATTTCCCGCAGGCAATGTTAAAAGGGACCATCACCCGGTCGCCAACTTTTAAATTTTCTATTGCTGCGCCAACCTCGACCACTTCCCCGATAAACTCGTGCCCGAAAGTAGAGCCTACCCGCGTGTCGGGTACCAGTCCGTGGTAGAGATGTAAGTCCGATCCGCAGATACAGGAACGCAGTACCTGGACAATCGCATCCTGTGGATGGAGGATTTCTGGCAATGGGGCATTTTTATCAGCACGTACGCGATAGGGGCCCCTGTAATTCATTGCAAGCATAATTCCTAAGTTTTAATCTATCAAAAAAGCCAGCGCCCGTTCGAAGACACTTACTTAGGGAAGAGATGTGATGCGTCATTCGTTTGCCTATTTTGCGGATAGCGGACTTATACGGTAAGCCACGTATTTAGGGCTATTTTGTACTGACAGAAGCGCTTGGTACCTTGGTCAGTTTTCCGACAAGCCGTTTGATTGGTAGATACAACAATAGGAAACGAAAATAATACAATCAGCAACCATTTTCTTGTCTTCCTGGTTGATCAACACAGATCCGGATAATTCCGACGCATTGAACAACCGGGTTCAAACCGAAGTTCATTACCATTGATGCCATCATTAGAAGCTGATGAATGTTTTGATTAAAGAATGAAGCTATTTGAAGAAGTATTACACGATCTAATGAAATGGCTCAGGCACATTTGCAAATAGAAACGGGACGAACTGCTAGGAAAGTCGTTATCACTTCATAAAAATTCAGCTTTACAGCAGATAGCCTCTCTGACGAAATGTTCGATATGTGGGACAAACATGGATATCGGGTACTTAGAGTGCTTTTATCATTTATTTTCATCCGTTCAAAACCTGCTACAGATTGTTTGTCAACTTATTTTCACCGACAGATTTTAATGATTTACTTTTGTGACTATGATCTTAAAAAGAATGAACAAAAGGACGAATATGCTTTGCTCTGTTTGGCTGTGATTTCTCTTGGAATTTATTGGTTGATCAAACAGATTGTGTCCATCATTAAATTAAAAAACGAAAAAATGAAAGCGGAGTTGATGCTGCTGAAAAGCCAGGTAAGTCCACATTTCTTCTTCAATACACTCAACAATTTGTATGGCCTGGTGGTAAAGGATTCTCAAAAAGCGCAAGAATTGATATTAAAACTTTAAGATATGATGCGTTACAGCATCTACGAAGGCGAAAAGGAAAACGTACAGATTCAGGAAGAAATTGAATTTTTGGAAAACTATATCGAACTCCACAAAATGCGTTATCATAAGCTTATAGACGTCGATTTCAACGTTCCAAATCGAATCTTTGTTCAAAGCAATAAAAAGCAAATTCAACTGGAAACAGAAAACATTTTATACATTGTAGCAACGGGCAACTACACCAAAATAATAACCCTAACCGGGCCTATTTCCATTCGTGAAAAATTCTCTGCTTTTTTGGAGCAGTTACCTAAAAATGATTTTGTACAGGTACATAAATCATTTGCAGTTGCCCCTAAGCAGATTAACAGTGTGGAAGGCAACATGATTTTTATCTCAATTATCAGGTTCCAATTGGAAAAATTTATAAAATGAATATGCTTAAATTGTTAAAGTAATGTAGGTGTAATCTTCATTCAACTATAGGGGAAGTTTTCTTCTTATATCGTAATCTCAAGCAGTTAGTGTAAAAGTAGCATAACCTGCATCATTTACGGCAACTTCTGTTCCAATCAATGCCTTATTGTTTAGTATGATCGGTGATCCTTTGGGAATCTTGACAATCGCTTTGGAACCGTTCGGGACTTTTAATTTTAGCCTAAAACCTTTCTTGTCATTTCTGAAAGAAGTTGTTATGTTTCCCTTCACAGTCGGTATGCTTAAATAGCCCGATGATAGACTGGCTGGCTGAGGCTGAACAGCAAACTCAGTATATCCGGGAAGTAAAGGCTTAATCCCAAAAACGCATTCTGTCAGTACAATCTGTGCGCCGCCCCTCCAAGCGTGGTTTGTGGTGCCGCCGCCAAACCCGCGTTCTCCGATACCCCAGCGTTCATACAGTGTTGTTCGTTCTGGATCATTCACCATTTCGCTAAAGCGATCTTTTGTCCTTGCCAGCGCATAATTTCCTTGCTCCATTTTAAAAAGTGCCTCCATGATATACTTCTCCATGTAAGGGCTGGCATAATACTGCGATTTGAAACATTTCAAAATTGATCCGTATTTGCTGCTATCAGCAATGTTGGCTATTACTGCCATGGCCTGAACCCGATCGTCCGCATTACCTTTATGCGCAATTTGGCAAAGTTTTGTCGCTCTCTGGGGGTACAGATGAGTTTATCACACTTCCAAAAGGTATTTTTACGGACTTAGAATCTATTAGTCTGACAGGCTAGTTTTATCTTCGTTCGAAAATGGAGGGGCAGACATTTTTTAGAATTGGAAGGGATGATGACAGCCATCTATTTGTTAGTCCAGGAGGAAAGGAAGACCAGAGCGGCTATCAGGCTGTTTTAAGACTAAATAACCGGAGTATCAAAAGTACAGCTGTTCGACGCATTGATACGGGAAAGTGGGTTCATATTTCAGTAGTCATGGATCTGTCTTTCAGGTCACTCATCCTGTATCTTAATGGAAAACGGGTAGATAAGCTAGCAGGAATCCTACAGGAAATAGGTGCTATGCTCCGCGGACAGGCTTCGGGAGTTATAGAAAGCCAAATCGGAAAATCTATACTGCCCGGACAGCCAAATATTAAAGCGCTGCTGCACGATTTTAGAATTTATAGGGTTGCCTTGACATCCAATCTGCCTATTATAAAATAGCGGAGAATTTTTGGGATAAAACTGTTAATGATTATATGTACAGTATTGGCGGAGTAGCCGGAGCCCGCAACCCGGCCAATGCAGAATGCTTTATCAGTCAGTCGGCAACTTTGTATGAAAATGGATTTCTGCAGGCGGTCAAAATGAGACATTTGCAACATATAATATGTTAAAATTGACCGCTGATCTTTTCTTGTTCGATCAGCGTGGAGAGTTTATGGATTACTACGAGCGCGGCCTTTATAACCATATCTTGGCCTCAGTAGCCAAGGATAGTCCAGCCAATACGTATCATATCTCCTTAAGACCTGGAAGCTTGAAGCAATTTAGTAATGCCGATATGACTGGTTTGACCTGCTGTAACGGTTCCGCTCTCGAGAGCTGTACCAAATTGCAGAACTCTATTTACTTTAAAAGCAGCGATAACAGCGCTTTGTATGTGAATCTATTTGTTCCGTCAACACTTTATTGGAAAGAAAAAAACGTGACTATAGAGCAACGGACCAATTTTCCAAAAGCAGATGTAACGCGACTTATTATGAAAGATAGCGGAACATTCGATCTGAATATCCGCGTGCCGGGATGGGCTACCAAAGGTTTTTTCGTCACGATCAACGGCAGGAACGAATCCATCCAGGCCACACCGGGAACTTATCTAAAGATAAGCCGAGCGTGGAATGATGGTGATACGATCGAATTAAAGATGCCATTTCAATTTCATTTAGATCCGGTAATGGATCAGCCGAATATAGCAAGTCTTTTCTATGGGCCGATCTTATTGGCGGCGCAAGAGCCAGAAGCCAGAAAACAACGGCGAAAGATCACGTTAGAAGCAAAAGATATAGGCAGTAAGATCAAAGGTAATCCGTCAACACTTGAATTTAAAATAGATGATGTGGTTTTCAAACCTTTTTATGAAACCTATGGCCGACATTCTGTCTATTTGGATGTCACACTGAAATAAAAGAAAGCTCAAAAGGTTAGCCTTCCTTTTGAGCTTTCTCTTATGTTCTTACGTCCTGGATTTTCCTTTCACTACTGAACGTTGTTAGCATAGCAAGCCTTTGCATAACTTGACTACCCTTAGATCTAGGTCGTAGAAAATTATCTAGAAATCATGTTCAGCTCAACAATCTCGTTATTTTTTAAGGGAATCTCCATAAACCCATTCGCGATTGCCAATGTTTTCGTCCCCTGTTTGATTGCGGCGACATATCCCGGAACCTTAAGTTTAAGACGCGTGTCTGCAGATGCTTTTAATGCTATTGAGGTGATTTTTTTATTTTTCCAATTGGCACTCACTTCTGCTCCTCCACGTACCCGCAGGCCTTTAAAATTGCCCTCAGCCCAGACATCGGGAAGTGCCGGGAGTAGCTCGACATATCCGTTTTGACTCTGAATCAGCATTTCAGCAATACCCGAAGTACCTCCAAAATTTCCATCAATTTGGAAGGGAGGGTGGGCACAGAATAAATTTGGATAGGTACCGCCGCCGCTGGTCATGTTGATCTCACTGCCGGAAGTGGGTTGCAGCAGGTTTTTTAAAAGTGTATAAGCACGGTTGCCGTCTTGAAGCCTGGCCCAAAAATTAACTTTCCATGCTCTCGACCATCCTGTACCTTCATCTCCGCGGCGATTTAACGTTTCTCGTGCAGCGGCCGCAAGTTGTGGGGTAAGGTCAGGGGAAATCTGGTTGGAAGGATACAGCCCATATAGGTGAGATACATGGCGATGGTTGGGTTCAACCTCTTCATAGTCCTCAAGCCATTCCTGCAAATAGCCCTTCGGACTGATCTGCATAGGTGGAAGTTTCGGTAACACAGCCTTAATTTTGTGGGTATGTTTATCAGTTACACCCAAAACATCAGCTGCAGCAAGGATATTGGTAAATAATTCGGTAATAATCTGGACATCCATTGTCGGGCCCATACACACATACACGCGCTCTTTGCTACCCGGTAGATAAAAGGAATTTTCCGGAGAACTCGATGGGGCAGTGACCAGCCAGCCATGTTTTGGCTCGGCAATCATACTGCTCAGGAAAAAGTCTGCTGCCCCGCAGAGAATAGGATAAATCGTTTGCAGGTAGTTTTTATCCTGCGTGAACTTATAATGCTCCCAGAGGTGTTCACATAACCAGGCGCCACCCGTATTTGTTGATCCCCAGGAAGCCTCCTCTCCTGGAGCCGTATATTTCCATGGATTGCTCATCATGTGGCTTACCCAGCCCTCAGCTCCGTAGAATTTCTGGGCAGAAATTTCTCCCGATGGTACTAAAGATTTTGTGAAATCGATCAGTGGCTTGTGAAGTTCCGAAAGATTGCATACCTCTGCCGGCCAATAATTCATCTGCAGATTAATATTCAAGTGGTAGTCTCCATTCCATGGGGTCTGCACCTGATTAGCCCATAGCCCCTGTAAGTTGAGTGGCAGTGATTTTTCATTGGTGCCGCTGATCATCAGATAGCGGCCAAACTGGAAATATAGTGCCGCCAGCGCCTGATCTTTGCCGGACTGAAAATGGGCAAGCCGTGATGGGGTAGTGGCAACTTGATCTTGCACACCCAAATTTAATTCAACACGGTTAAATTTGGTTTGATAGGAGGCGGTGTGCTGCTGTTTTAACTTATTAAATGAATTTTTCTTTGCCTTTGCTAATAGATCGTCTACTGTTTTCTCATAATATGTGTCGAGCATATTCGTTGAAGTGGAAATTAATATAACGACTTCATCAGACTCTTTTACAGTGAGTGAATGATCGCCAGCGATCAATTTGCCACCTGTATGAAGTACTTGTAACTTCGTTAAATATTTCACGCCGTCCTGGCCGTTGTGCCCATCGTTGAGCTGGCCCGCCATAAAGATCGTATTATTTTCTACCCATACTTTTGCCCGCTCCGGTCTGCTTAGCTCGATATCCAGTGAAATGGATTTCTTTTTATCGGCGACGATACGGGTGGCGAGTATGTCATTGGCATGCGAAGCAAAATATTCACGCTGGTAGGTGATACCTCCTTTGGTAAATTTAGTCGAAGCAATAGCGTCGTTTAAGGAAAGGATACGCTCATAACCAACAGTTTTCTCCGCAGTTGGGTAAGTGAAGCGAAGGTGCAAGTCGCCCAGCATTTGGAAACAACCGTAGGGTGCATCTTTCGATTCTCCATGATTTGACCCTTTGCCGCCGCTCCGAAAGTGTGCATACATAATTTTCTGGGCTTCCATATTTTTTCCGGCAAAAAGCAGCTGCCTGATTTCTTTCAGATAAGGCAGTGCCGCGGGGTTAACTGCTGTCGGATCTACACTGCCCGACCACATACTGATATCGTTCAATACGATATGTTCGGTATCAATTCCACCATCTGGCATCATGCCGATGCGGCCGTTGCCCAAAGGCAGGGTTTCCTCCCATGCTGCTGCAGCCTCATGATAACGTAAAGCCAACGGACTGGCCTGCTGCGAAAAAGCAGGAAGTATATAAATTGTTAAAAAAATAGTGAACAGACTTATCTTCATAGTGGTATGTTTAATATATCAGATAGAAAAAAGGAAGTCCAAAAAGTATTTGGACTTCCTTTTTTCTATTATTTGTAATTGGGATTTTGTATTAATATGCCTTTATTTTTGTCAATCTCCGATTGAGGTAAGGGCCATAAGTAATGTTTATCTTCAAATTTATAAACAACAGGCGCATCTTGAACAGCATTTAAGACCGATTTGGAAGTTTTCCAGCGCTTAAGATCAAAATAATGCTGGCCTTCAAAAGCGAGTTCTACGCGTCGTTCATGTCGTATTTTTTGCTGCATCGTTTCTTTGGATAGTCCCTGTGGTAACTTGGGCATGCCAGCACGATTACGTACGGCATCTACCGCATTATAGACGGTCTGTGTTGGCCCGTTTAATTCGTTTTCCGCTTCGGCGAGCATCAGCAGAACATCTGCGTAACGCATAATAACCCAATCTTGCTGACTCAACGTGCTGTAACCAAATGGCGCAATTTGATTCTGGGATAAAAACTTGCTGAGTCCTGCTCCGGTTGGTCTTGCATTACCAGGGGTATAGGCCGCTCCATTAATAACATATTTGTCAATAAAGACTGTTTTTGCCAAACGTGGATCACGGTCGGCCAAAGAGGAATTTGTAAAAATATCCGAATTGATCGTAAACTTGCTGCTTCCTTTTTTGGGCACAGGTAATCCGGGGCTACCGTCAAGCATTTCAAATTCTTCGATAAAATTGATGAGCGGACTTACAACAAGCCAATCTCCATACCACATATCTGCCGATGACGACGCGTTAGGAGCCAAAAATTTAACCGACATCATGATCTCCGGCGATGTTTCCTGAGCGGCATCGTTAAAATTGTCAGCGAAGTCATTTGATAAGGAATAGCCTGAGATTTCGCTGAGCAATGTCTTCGCTTCTGTCATTTTCGCTGGTATCATCTGGCCGGCTTCTGTATATGCCGTATATAAAATCATCCGCGCTTTGTAGGCTTTTGCCGCATTTTTGGTCCATCTACCTTTTGCACCTTTGTAGGTGTTGTCCGGCAAATTAGAAATAGCGAAAGTCATATCGTCCATCATAAATTGATAGACTTCTTCTGCAGGCTTTTTCTCCTGAAATTGCGTTTCGAGCGTTAACGATTCTCCGACGATGGGCACCTCGCCATAACTTCGGTAGAGGAAGCTATAGTAAAAGGCACGTATCATGCGGGCTTCGGCTTCATATTGGTTTTTAGTCGCTTGATCGAGCCCTGTAAACTCTTTAAGTTTACCTAGAAAAATGTTTACGCGAGCGACATCCTCTAAGGCGCCCAGATAGGTATCTGAAACAAAGCCTGTGGAAGTGGCATCTAAGGTTCCCTGAACCATATTGGTCGTCATTCCATATTGACCCTCCGCGTGTTGGCCGTAAGAATTGTCGGTCAAATTATCCCAACAGGGCATAGCAGTGGAATAGCCACTGCGGCGCATGCTGCCGTAGCTTGCTGTAAGTGCCAGGTCAAAATCCTGTTGTGTCTGCCAAAACGTACCCGAAGAAGGCCTGTCATTAGGGTTTAGATCAAGATCATTGCAGGCTATACAGCTCAGGGTGATTAATAATGCATATATAATTTTTTTCATTGTTGTCCCTTTTTTTAAAATTCAACATTTAGTCCGAACGAAATAATTTTGTTTTGTGGATATTGTGCAAAACGGCCATCCCCGGAACGCTCTGGATCGAGACCTTTAAACTTTGTAACCGTAAAAAGATTATCGCCCGCAAAATAGAATCTTACACGATTGATATGGGCCCGGGAAGTTAGCTGCTGCGGAAGGGTGTAGCCGACGGTCAGATTCTTTAGACGTAAGAACGAGGCATCCTGCAGAAACCAAGTGCTGGGTCTTCTATTGGGATTGGTTCCGTCCCATCCAAAATACAAGCGTGGGTTTTCATTTGTGCTGCCGGCGCCGGTCCAGCGATTATTGACAAAGTCTACTGTCGGTGGAGTACCCTGTATAAAAGGTTCAAGTCCCCATCCATCGGTAAAGATTTTACGGCCTTCTACGCCCTGCAGCAAGAACGAAACGTCAACCCCTTTCCATGATACATTTCCATTAAAAGCATATTCAAATTTCGGAAATCGGCCAGGAATAACGGTGCGGTCATCGTTGTCAATGACATTATCCCCATTGACATCCCGGTATTTGAAGTCGCCAGGACGGAACTCGCCTGAAAACTGTTTCGGAGAATTGGCGATCTCTTCTTCTGTTTGTAAAATACCGATTACATCCAGCATGTAAAACGAATTATAGGGAAGATTATTCTCACGGAGCAAGTAACCATCGATTTCTCGTGTACCAAATTTGATCAGTTTATTTTTAAACATATCTACATAAAAGCCACCACCAAAAGTTAACCCGGTAAATGAACCCGCATTGACCCTGTCGTTATACTGAATGGACAACTCGTTGCCCGTATTTAACATGTCGCCACTGTTGATGAAAGGGGCGGATAAACCTAAAGCTCCGGTCACTTGAGCCTGACGGAGGATATCTGACGTGTGCTTTCTGTACCAGTCATAGGTGATGTTGAGTTTGTTGAACAAACGGATGTCTACACCGATGTCGGTCACGGCAGTGGACTCCCATTTTAGTGACGAGTTGGCAAGAGCAGTTTGCGCTACGCCAGGACTTAATACAGCATTGTCATAGGCATAATCTCCTGTGAAACTCAAAAGATCCTGATAAGGGTAAGGGAAGTCGCCACCGATATTCTGATTGCCTAAAAGACCGTGCGACCCCCTCAATTTTAAATCAGTCAACCAACTGAAAGCTGCTTTTTTAATAAATTCCTCTTCAGATATTCGCCATCCAGCTGAGAATGAAGGGAAGAAGCCCCAGCGGCTATCACTGGCGATTCGTGATGTACCATCGTACCGAATGTTGGCCTCAAGAAGATATTTTTCAGAAAAGTTATAGTTTAATCTTCCAAATAATGATTGCAGTGCCCATTCTGTGGTATTTCCTTCATTGGTTTGTATGGCTGCTGTGCCGGCATTTAACTCAGGCAGGTTGTTTGTAATATATTTTTGACGGTAACCCTGTAAATATTGGTAATTATTATACTCCTGGCTGTAACCCGCCTGAACGCCGAAATTATGTTTCTCCGCAACCTGAAAATCATATTTTAAATAAGAAAATAAGTTTACATAATAATTTCTGCTATTATTTGCGATCAGGCCTTCGCCACCGACATCCAATGTACGTGTAAAGTCTCCCGTATGAAAGTTGTACAGATTTACCGTTGGTCGCCAGTCCTTAAAGGAAACATCACCCAGATTTACAGCAACCTTTGAATACCATTGAAGTCCCTTAGTAAGCCGGATATCTGTCCACAGCTGTGAAGAAATATCGTAATTTGTCGTTTTACGTAAAACATCGTTACCGACAATTGCGGCCATATTCTTGTTGTAACTTTCGAAATCATAGGCGGAGCTTACATATCGTCCATCAGACAAAAATGGGGCATAGGTAGGCGCCTGTGCGAGCGTCGACAAAAACGCATCGTCTTGACTTTGCCTTGGATTTTTTTGGTTTCCTTTTTCCATAGCAAGGTTAACGCCTATGGTCACCCAATCTTTTAAACGCGATTTAATATTTGTTCTGAAATTGTATTTTTCAAAATCAAATCCTTTCATTGTACCTGGCTGATCGATATAGCCCGCTGTAATGTTATAGGTTGTCCCTTTATTTCCACCATTTAACGACAGGCTGTGGTTTTGTACCGTCGCTGTATTAAACATATAGTCCAACCAGTCAAAATTGGGGTATTTTGTTCGGTCCGAAGCGTTGCGGTATGTATTGATCATTTCGTCGGTATATAGCCCTGTAGCAATGCCCGAGTTCGCTTTTGCTTCATTGAACAGTTCCATATATTCTGCGGAGTTGGTTACCAGCTTGAGCATTTTTGTAGGCGAATGGAAGCCCATATTTGCATTATAATTGATCTTAAACCCGCCTTCTTTACCGGATTTTGTAGTCACCAGCACCACACCATTGGCTGCTCTTGCCCCATAGATAGATGCCGATGCGGCATCCTTCAATACAGATACACTTTCAATATCATTTGCATTTAAAGCAGCTAGAGAACCCGGCACTCCATCGATCAAAACCAAGGGATCCGATCCGGCGGCGCTATATGTACCTTGTCCGCGTACCCGTATTTGCACTCCTTCACTTCCGGGCTGTCCAAGACCCTGCACGATACGTACGCCGGGCATCTGGCCCTGCAGCATTGTGCTCGGGTTTGTCACCGGTCTTTTTACCATTTCGTCCCCGGAAATGGAAGATACCGCACCTGTTAGATTGACCTTTTTCTGTGTCCCATAGCCAACAACAACAACTTCTTCGAGCTGTGTTAAATCCTGCATCAGCACAATCTTGATAGTTCCACGTTGAAAGGCCTGTTCTTTTGTTAGGTAACCTACATAGCTGAATTGGAGAACAGCATCCTTTTGGTCTACCTCCAGAGAGAACTGTCCATCACTGTTCGAAAGCGTCGCCCTTGATGTCCCTTTTTGTTTGACGGAAACCGAAGCCAACGGTTTTCCTTGCTCGTCGGTTACGGTGCCCGAAGCAACAAGCTCTTGTTGGAAGGCTTTCTTTCGAAGTAGAACACGGTTGTCTTTGATTAGATCAACAGTAAGCCCTTCGCCATCCAATATCGGGAGTAGGACCTTGTTCCATGGTGTATTATAAACATCAACATCCTTAATCCGGATATTACGGATGAGATTATCGTTGTAAATAAAGGAAATATCAGTTTGTTCTTCAATCGACAGGAGTAGATTTTTTAATGATATCTCGTGATAGCGAACTGAAATTGTTCCCTGTGCTTTGGATTCGCTTGCAAATAAGTTACAGGAAAAAGCCATCAGAAGAAATGCGGTAAACTTAATCATGAACAGCCATTTTAGATAATAGGAGATTGGCACATGAATTTGAGCATGTGGTTTTTTTTTCATACTTTTAAAAGTTTTAAATTGATCATTTTGAGCATCCTACTTTCCTAGGGCACGGTGCTCATGGTTAAAAACGTTGTGAGGGTATATCTTCTTGGTATACCCTTCATTTAAGTGAGTTTCATTATTTCATGTCTAATTATTTTAGGTATATAATTCCGTTTTCTACTTTATAGTCAAATTTTCCACCAGTTTGCTTTAAAAGATCCAGTACCTGTTCGCAATTTCGCTCTTTAAACACCCCGGAAAATGATTCTGCCTTTATGCTATCGCTTTGAATGACGATTGTTCTATTGTACCAGCGTTCCATCTTTTTCACGACAGTCTCCAGTGCATCGTTATTGAAAACAAGTTTGTTTTTGGTCCACATGAGTTCCAGGACTTCTTTATTGTCTACCGAAATCTTTTTGTAATCAACGTCTTCAATAACAATCTGAGCCGACTCCGTATTTTTCTTCAGTGAAGCATTCGTGTATTGTTCAACTATTTTTTTATTGGTTATTTCTACTTTGTCGCCGGGATTCAGCTCATAATCTTTTTTGCCTTGCGCACCATTAACATGCAGCTTTACACTCCCTTCAATCAGCGAAGTTTCCATCTTTCTTTCTTCGGGATAAGCCTTTACATTAAATACAGTACCCAATACTTCTATCTCATTGCCTAATGCATGTACATGCAGGGGCAGTTTTTTATTTTTTGCTACAGAAAAGTAGGCTTCTCCTTTCAGATCGAGTATACGGTGCTTTACACCATATCCTTTTTTTACACGCAAAACACTCTCACTATTCAGCCAGATTTCTGTACCGTCATTCATATGGAAAAACTTACGTTCTCCCTTATTGGTCACGATTTGTTCCCATTCTGCATTTTCTTCGGCATCTCTATAACGTTTATGGATAAAAAAGATACTACTCAAAAAGAAAATAAGGCAAGCCGCAGCTACAATATACCTATAATGTCTCCGTGTTTTTGGGGATAAAATACGAGGTTTCGCTGGTGAAATTATTTGATTTAAATCGTTCGGTTTTGTTTTCTCATAAATGATTTCAGCTCTTAATTTAGCGTTTTCATTCATTTGATGAACTTGCATGTATTTGGAAAAAAAGACTTTATTGGAATCATCTTTTTCTAAAGTCCGTAGCACTTCACGCTCCTCGGCTGTAAGCGTACCGTTTAGATGCTTTTTTAATAATTCTAAGTAAAATAGTTCGTCTTCGTCCTGCATTATATATAGAGCCTGAATCATTAAAGACACCTATAAAACGCAAATCCCCCAATACAACTGATTTTATTTTTTAATTTTTATTGAATTCCATAATTTTTCAAGTGCAATCTGGATATGGCGGTCTATGGTTTTGGTAGAAATTCCCATGATATTGGCCGCCTCTTTATAGCTGTGGTTCTCGTCTTTAACGAGTTTAAATGCTAGCTGAGTTTTTGGGGGCAGTGCATCAATAGCTTTTTTGATTTGCCCTATCTTTTCGGTCGAAATATAATCCTCTTCGGGACTGGGGCAATCGGCATTCGCATAGTCTGCAAGCTCGTCGTGCCCTACGAGTACCATCTGCCTGACACGTAAATAGTTGAGACATTTATTTTTTACGGCGCGTAGCAGATACGATTTCACACAGGCAATACATAGCAGATCAGAACCGAGATGCCACATCTTCCACATCACCTCTGAGGCAATATCTTCTGCAAGATGTTGATCTTTTACAAAATTTAAAGCATAATTTTCCAATGCCGCTAAATTGGCTATGAAAAAAGATTTAAAAACTAGTTCTTCCCTATCGATCGCTATTTTCCTTTTCTGCTCTTCTGTTGGTAATTTAAGAAACATGGTTATTGCTGTGTTGTAGAGTGCAAGATAGTAAATATCTTTTAGATCGCGTACATGCCTCATGTTCATTCTGGTTTTTAGTTCTAATTCCGCATGTGCACATACAGGGGCGATTACCAATCACTTGAGGTGCTGCAGAGCAGATGCTTTGCTAGCAAAGGCTTTTGACTTGAAGATCTATATCCCTACGTTGAGGAAGAGTTATATTTTAATCGCTGTTTCTTTTAACCACATCGACCATATGATCTAAATCAAATGGCTTTTCAATAAAATCGTCGGCTTTACATTCGGCGGCGGTTTTTGCAATATTGCCGTCTGTCGATGTTAGAACGGACGGAAGCTCTTATGTATTTAGATCAGTTTTGATCTCTTTAATTACTTCGGATACTTTTTTATTCCCTTTGATATGGTCATCCTCAATAAGAATGTCGGGATCAATAGCTGCAAGCCCTTCGATTGGTTCAGGTCACTACCTGATTGAATGAGTTGGAAAAGCAGAAATAGCAAGCGGACCAAACTTAAGGATAGTTTGGTCCGCTGGGTTAAAAAAAATATGAGATTTAATATTTCTTACGCGTTTTCTACGGTAATCCTGCTTTGTTATATGTTAATTCAACGACTTTATGAAACAATACATGCTGCAGATTACACATTAACCAAACGCTATTAATGGCTTAACTGTAATTTTCCAATAAAGGGGCGGTTATCAACCGTTAGAATAGCTTCTTTAAGGGAATAGCATAGCTGGTAGCTTTCGCTCAGTGTCTTTTTGCTAGCTTCTATTTTGTCTTTTTCAACCTTGTCGACAATCCAGGTTGGGTTTAACGGATCGGAATTAAATTTGGTGATTAATACGGTAAATCCTTCTTTCTGAGCACTGATTAAAGTGTCTTTTGTGATGTCTACTATTTTCATAGTGAGATAATATACAAAAAAAATATGAAACAGGATGTGCCAAGTTGAGTTGATGACCTGTTCGACGTCCGGACAATTTTACGGAAATGTACCCTCTTTTATGGATCCGGCGCTAAAATTTAAAAGTTCAGGGGCCGGAATACCCGTCGTAAAGCAGCTCGCAAAAAAAAATATATGTAACTAAACTTTTTATCTTAATTCTATTCTCCATTGAGGTGGTCGCGCACAAAATTTAGCCAATTCTTAGGATCAATGGTTTTATCAATAAAGACGTCTGGTTGTAATCCGATATCGTCTACAGGGAAGTCCGGAATACGGTAACTTTTAGATAATCCATAATACAGTTCAATATCGCCACAAGGAGATGTGACGATATTTACATTAGAAATATCAAGCATCCCTTTGGTTGTTCGACCGTACAATTTTACCTTTTTACTTTGCATGGCAGTCAATAGAAATTGCTCTGTCGTGCTCCCGTTATTTTCATTGATAACGATTCCTATGTTTTTGGGGTAGGGCTGAATGGTATCCAGCTTGGTTATGTTTACTTTTTTATTGAATAAATCAACATACTCACCTTTATTGGCCTGCAATTTTTCGTAGTAGTTTTTGAACGTCTTTTTAGACTCCTCGTCAAAATCGGGGTTTTGACTCAGCTCCAACATGCGTTGATTATTTAAATCAGTCGAATAAAATAATGCACCTACGGTTCTAATCGGCTGTGTGTATAAGAAGGGGATAAGACTACTATAACTCGCATCACTTCCACCTGGATTATTTCTGACGTCAATAATAAAGTTTTCGGTCGATAAGATGGTTGCTCGGTTGGCCAATATAATGCTGTCAATCGCCTTCTTTTCGGATATTTCAAAATCAGGAATACGGAGGTAAACCGTGTTTTCATTTAATTTTTCGAAAAATGGCTTTGTGGCGTTTAATGGATTTAGGTCCTTTTCAATAGGAGGCTTATTTTGTTCGGTAACCTTTTCGGCTTTCTTTGTTTTTCCAATATAATTTACACCGATATGTCCATTACGAAAGAAACGTATCCATTGATTGAGCAATGTAGCACATTCCTGATTATTGGGCAATTGTTTTACTTTTTTGAGATATAGCGCATTGTGCAATTCATAAGCATCCCGGCCTTTCTTGCTGATGATGTATTGAAAGCCGGCATCATTCTCTTCAAACGTTTTTTTTACCCACAAAAAATTGGATTCACAATTACAGTTTTGGGCGAAATTTAAGATAGGTAAACTTAGCAATAGCCATAAAAATAGGACGCGTGTGTTCATGTGTATAATCAGAAATGTTAATAATTGTCGATCGCACAAATATAGACTAAAAATGAAAAAAACACGCTTATACAACGAAGAAAAAATGCTGTAATATGGATAAATCCCATTGCTGATTTTGATTCGTCTTTATTAAAACTATAGTGGAACCTCGACTGTCTATAGTGTACAGTTTACAAGATGCAAAGTCTGCTATATTAAGGTTTACGCGGTTATTGTATAACCACGAAGGCATATCTCAGGAAACTATAAACGTATTAAAGATTCGAAAAAAATGAAAAAGAAAATAGTCATTTGCGATGATGAACTTCTTATTTTAGATGTATTAGCCATTGCCTTAGAAAGTGACAGCGTTGAAGTGATTAGCACATCAAAAAGCACAGAACTGATCGCCCTTATTGAAATTGTGCAACCTGACTTGTTGATTATCGACCTCATGATGCCCTGGTTGACCGGTGATGAACTTGTGCGCGAGCTAAAAACAGGGCAAAAATATAGCCACATGCCCATTATCATGATGTCTGCTAGTGCTAGAGCGCCAAGAGTAGCCGACGAATGCGGAGCAGATGCTTTTCTGGCAAAGCCATTTGAACTTGATGATCTCTATGATTTAGTAGAGAAAGTGATGTAAGGGGACCAAACTTAAAAATGTATCGGTTTCTCATGAAAAAAGCGGGCAGAACATATTGCGGCCAGCTTAAAGTCGCAGTTTCGGGCTGGTTGTCACTTTGTTAATTTAGGTTAATCTTTGTTAAATCGAACCATCCTGTAAGCTAACATAGCTAAATAATTCGTTATTTAGGTATATAAGAAAACAGGATGGTGTCCGACTTTAAAAAAAATATGCACCTGGCAAATCGCGCTGGATTTGGGATGAGCCTACAGCAGATTCCCATTTTTGACCAGCAGTCTACTGCAGTCCTCTGGAAGCAATATGCCCAGCAACGTGAATTTCATCCGATCAGTTTCAATACGGAGCAGACCGATTTCGACTATACTGCACTTTCCAAGTTGAATGCCGCAGAAAAAAAGCAGGTTCAGCAGCTCAACCGAAAGCGTAATATTGAAATCAACCTCAACTTTCTGAATGAAATGGTGCATAGCGAAGATCAGCTCAGGGAGAAAATGGCCTTTTTTTGGCACGGCCATTTTGCTAGCCGGGTTATCAACTCCAATTTTAGCGCTCATATCCTCAACGAAATCAGGAAAAATGCGCTCGGAAATTTTCGGGATCTGCTGTTTGCCGTTTCCAAAGCTCCGGCGATGCTCAATTTCCTCAACAACCAGCAGAATAAAAAAGATCACCCCAATGAAAACTTTGCCCGAGAAGTGATGGAACTCTTCACCATGGGGCCTGGTAACTATACCGAGTCGGATGTAAGGGAAGCTGCACGCGCATTTACGGGCTGGTCGTATGATAAGGATGGCCAATTCCTGGAGCGTAAAAAGTTTCATGACTCGGGCCGCAAAACATTTCTGGGGAAAACCGGGAATTTTGACGGTAATGCCTTTTTGGATATTATACTGGATCAACCCGCTACGGCCCGTTTTATCACAGCAAAACTCTACCGTTTTCTAGTCAACGAACAAGTGGATCAGGACACCGTTGTTTCGTTGAGTAGAGATTTCTACGATTCTGGATACAATATCAAGCAATTGCTCGACCGCATGTTTACAGCAGGCTGGTTTTACGACTCCAAG
Organism: Sphingobacterium sp. UBA6317; assembly: GCF_002440385.1. Lineage (NCBI taxonomy): Bacteria > Pseudomonadati > Bacteroidota > Sphingobacteriia > Sphingobacteriales > Sphingobacteriaceae > Sphingobacterium > Sphingobacterium sp. UBA6317. The sequence goes on from NZ_DJTD01000010.1 coordinate 32,891, forward strand.
AATGTCGGTAATAAGATAAAGTCACCGGTAGAACTCATGGCCGGTATCATGCGCATGTTACCCATGGAAATAGCGAATCCTGAAAACCTGATTGTTTATCAAAAGTTGCTGGGGCAGATGCTCCTGTATCCGCCGAATGTGGCGGGATGGCCGTCGGGAAAAGCCTGGATCGACAGCTCGACCTTATTACTACGGATGCAGATTCCACAGATATGGACCGGCCTGCGCCCGCTGGACCTTGATGCGCAGAATGACGACGACCTCGACATGGGTTTAAAACAGTCGCGGGCGCTGGCTAAGGCCTACAAAAATCCCAAAATATCCATTGACTGGGCTGGGGTCGAGGCTGTATTTGCCGACCGGGATCCCTTTGAGCTCTTGCTGTCGCAGCAGCCTTCGTTTGGTAAGAAACTGCGCGATAGCTACGCTGGTGGAAGCCGGCGTAGAACTATTATTGAAGTCATGAGCATCCCCGAATATCAACTTTGTTAATCGTAAATAGGAAACCATGTTCATCAAAAGACGCCAATTTCTCAAAGCAGGTACACTCGCAACAGCATCGCTGCTGCTGCCCAATTTCTTAAAAGCCATGTCCTCGCCCGAAGCACTGGAAAGGGGAAATAGGGTGTTGGTCATCTTGCAGCTTAGTGGCGGCAATGATGGGCTGAATACTATTGTGCCGATACGCAATGATATTTATTTTCGGGAACGGCAGACGATTGCGGTCAATAATGCGCTGGCCCTTACGGATGAAGCGGGCATTCATCCGGCTTTATCTTTTTTCAAGACGCTTTATGATCGTGGCGAACTGGCTGTACTCAACAATGTCGGTTATCCCGATCCCAATAAATCGCATTTCCGCAGCATGGATATATGGCATAGTGCGAGCCGTAGCGATGAGTATCTGGAGAGTGGCTGGATAGGCCGCTACCTGGATCAAGCCTGTTACGACTGCGATCATCCGACGCAGGCGCTCGAAGTGAATGATATGCTAAGTCTTGCTCTCAAGGGAAAAAAGAAAAAAGCGTTTGCGTTTAAAGACCCCAAAAAGCTTTATCAGACCAGCCGTGAAGAGTACTTTAATACACTCTATCAGGAGCATCAGCATCAGCATGAAGAGGAAACAGTAGCCTATCTGTATCAGACCCTGGGTGATACGATCAACAATGCCGATTATATTTTTGAACAGAGTAAAGCCAGTAAGACCGCGGCAGCGTACCCTGATTCGGTGCTTGGAAAGGATCTGAAGACGGTATCTTCCTTAATTAAATCAGATATCAATACACAGGTATATTATCTGCAGGTCGGTAGTTTTGATACGCATATCAATCAGCAGCAGCGGCAGGAGAGCCTATTCCACACCATCAATGATGCCGTGGAAGCTTTTGTGGACGACCTCAAGAAAAATGGCCTTTTTCAGCATGTCATGCTCATGACCTTTTCGGAGTTTGGGCGTAGGGTGGCCCAGAATGCCAGCAATGGCACAGACCATGGTACGGCCAACCAGCTTTTCTTTCTATCCGGAGGCTTAAAAAGACAGGGGCTGCTCAATGCCTTGCCTGACCTGACTCAGCTCAATGAGGGGGATCTCCAGTATACGGAAGATTTTCGAAAAGTATATGCAACAGTGCTGAAAAACTGGCTACATGCGGATTCCGCCAAAATATTGGGATGGAAAAATGGGATTTATGATTTTATTTAAAAAAGCACAGCTGTATGAATACAGTCTGTTCGTGGGGTAGCAGCGCACAAAAAAACTGATGCAGACTTGCATCAGTTTTTGCTAAGAAAAATAAATAACCTGATCTTTCTCACCAGGAGGGCTCATAGCTTGTTTTTTAATTATTTTGGAATCATCAGTTTTCTGCGAAAAACCAAATTTGCTGAGCATAAATAAGCCTAATCCTAGTAATAATAATAAAAATACCTGTTTCATAGCGTTTGTCCATTCTTGTTTTTTAATATACGATGTAAAGATCCAGATCGGTTTTAATCAATTTAAAAATTGGGATTCTTTGCTTCGTTATTGGTAAGATATATCTAGTTATGAAATTCCATAAAGATCGATAGAGCGTTTTAGGATGATGGTACTTTTTTTACCTGAAGCAGACAATACGATACAGTTACCGATAAAAATCTATTGTTAAGTTGCTAAAAGTTTATACACGACTTTTTTTGCCGAACACCGACAATACCATATAACCTAAAATTCCCGCCAGCAGTGAGGTCAGCAGAATCGATAACTTCGCTTCATTGATATGCAGCGCGTCGCTGAAGGACAGGATGGAAATAAATATAGACATGGTAAAGCCAATTCCAGCCAATAAACCCACACCCAGGATATGTTTGAATGAGCTTCCTTCCGGTAGACTGCTAATCCCCAGTTTAGAGCAGACAAAAGTCATTATTAAGATACCCAACGGCTTGCCCAGTAATAAGCCAAGGCTAATACCTAGCCCCATCGGCGCGACCAATCCTGTAAGCATTTCACTTTCCATGCTGATATTGGTATTGGCAAATGCAAATAAGGGTATAATAAAAAAATTAACAGGCTTGACAAGCGCATGCTCCAGACGTTCTAAGGGCGACTCAACATCTGTATCATTGGTCGGAATAGTCATAGCTACCATCACACCAGCAATAGTTGCATGTATACCCGAATGATGAATAAAATACCAGATAAATACACCTGGTATCAGATACAGATAGGGGTTTTGTATATTCATGCGGTTCATGACAAACAGAATAACCATACCGATACCTGCATACAGTAAGTAGGTGGTTTCAATACCTGAAGAATAGAAAAAAGCAATCACCAAAATGGCGATCAGATCGTCCACGATAGCCAAAGCGGCCAAAAATACCTTTAAACTTGCTGGAATCCGGTTACCTAGCATACCGATTACGGCTAATGCAAAGGCGATATCTGTCGCCATGGGTATACCCCAGCCACCTGCTGTCGCCTGCCCTGAATTGAAGCTTAAAAAGATGAGCGCCGGAACAATGGCTCCGCCAATAGCGCAGAGGATTGGGAGGGATGCCTGTTTGGGCGAGGAGAGTTCCCCTTCCACGATCTCGCGCTTGATCTCCAGTCCCACGAGCAGAAAAAAGATAGCCATTAATCCATCATTGATCCATAGCAGTATGCTATATTTTAAATGTACGGTGTCAGTATCGAAACCAATAGGTGTATCTAAAAATGACTGCAGCCCAGGACCAGCAGCAGTATTGGCGACGATGAGGGATAAAATGACGCAGATAAATAATAAAATGCCACCAGCGTTACTTGACTTGAAAAAATTTTTAAATACGGTAAGATTAATCAATTGGCTCATGGTGTTGCATGTTGTTTTTGGACCATAGGTCCATGTTCGGAAACTGAAATTTGGAATTGTCGAATACAGGGTCTTTCTTGGACTTCTGCTGCTCGCGATAGTCTGCATAAATAGCGACAACTTTTTTGTGAAGCAGGAGTATTGCAATCAGGTTGAGCCAAGCCATAAGCCCGACACCAATGTCCCCCAGGGTCCAGGCAGATTTGGCTGTACTGATACATCCGACATAGGTGGATACTAATATAAGCAGTCGCAGAATCCAGATAAGCACGGTTTTATGTTGTTTTTTTCGGCTAACAAAGCTGATGTTGGTTTCGGCGATATAGTAATAAGCCATAATGGTCGTGAACGCAAAAAAGGCCAGCGCCAACGCGACGAAAGCATTTCCAATGCTGGGGAAATGATGTGAAACGGCCTGTTGGGTAAAGGCGGGTCCCATTTCCGTCGCCGGAAGATGTTGGACGAGAAATCCTCCGGCTGGATTTTCAACATTATATTGCCCTGTAAAGAGAATCATCAAAGCTGTTGCGGTGCACACAAACATGGTGTCGACGTAAACAGAAAACCCCTGTACCAGGCCTTGCTTGATCGGATGGGATACCTCGGCTGCTGCCGCCGCATGTGGTGCTGTGCCCTGTCCGGCCTCGTTGCTATAGATACCCCGTTTAACACCCCATGAAATTGCCATGCCGGCAATTGCGCCAAAGGTAGCTTCCATGTTCAAGGCAGATTTTACTATCAGGGCGATAACGCCGGGGATCTCCGTAAAATTGAGGGCAATAATAACTAGAGCCATAAGAATATAGGCGCCCGCCATAAACGGTACAACGTATTCGGCAACGGTGCTGATCCGCTTTACTCCACCGATGATAATAATCGCCAATAGTCCGGCAATAGCCAATCCGGTGATACTCGGCGACACAAGGAAAGCGGACTCGACTGCTGCGCTGATACTGTTGCTCTGCACCCCGGGCAATAAAAATCCGGTACTGATGATCGTCACAATCGCAAAGGTCCAGGCAAAAGTATTGGATCGCAATCCTTTTAGGATATAGAATGCAGGTCCGCCGCGGTATTCGCCATCATTGACCTCTTTATACATCTGACCTAGGGTAGCTTCGACAATAGCCGAGGCGCTGCCTAAAAACGCAATTACCCACATCCAAAAAATAGCGCCCGGCCCGCCCATGGCGATTGCTGTGGCAACACCAGCAATATTACCGGTACCTACCCGGCCTGAAATAGCAAGCGAAAAGGCCTGAAAGGAGGAAATGCCTTTGTCGGAACTGTCGCCATTAAAAAGCAGACGGATCATTTCCCGTATTTGCATCAGCTGAGGGCAGCGGAAGCGTACGGTAAAATATATCCCCGTTAGCAGGCAAAGGTACACCAGAGCATCACTCCAGATGATATCATAAATTTTATTGATTATTACGTCCATATTGTATCATTGAATTCATAGGCCGCCTAAAAGTAGGGAAAACCAGTCAGGGCTTCCTGAATTATTGGATAGATTTTGTTTATCTATTTTTAGGCTTTTATAACGACAATCTATAGACGCCCTTTTCTAGTCATACAACACGTTTTTTCTTTGGAATTTTTCTTCATTTACCTACGGATAATTTCAATACTCTCTGAGATAGCCGACTGCGAGACCATATTCCGCAGCCACGTGCATTCCGAAATTAGTTTTTTGGGAAACAATTGGGCCGGTTTACTTGTTGAAAATATTATTAATAAAATATAATTAATAGAGATGTCTTTTTGCGGTTATATCAATATTTCACTATATTATACCCTCTTCTTTACATTTTTAATAAAATATAAGCACTATGAACAATTTTGAAATGGATGACGTACAGGCGCATTGGAATAATTTTATATCCTCTGCAATCGCCTGGGCGCCACGTATTATTACTGCCGTAATCTCAGCTTTACTGATATATTTAATTGGATCATGGATCATTCGACTGGTTAAGCGGATGATCGATAAGGCGTTCGAGCGTCGGCAAATGGATATCTCCTTGCAGCGCTTTTTAAGTAACCTAATTAGCTGGATCTTAAATATACTCTTGTTTATTGTTGTCGTGACACAGCTCGGCGTGCAGACTTCCGCATTTGTCGCTATTATTGGTGCGGCAGGTTTGGCGATAGGTTTGGCCCTGCAGGGTTCTTTATCCAATTTTGCGGGTGGAATACTGATCTTGTTATTGAAACCTTTCCGGGTAGGGGATTATATTACGTCCAGTTCAAATGTATCGGGTACAGTCACCGAAATCGATATTTTCAATACCAAATTAAATACGCCGCAAAATCAGCAAGTCGTTGTTCCCAACGGTGTCTTGTCGAATAGCAGTATTACCAATTATACCCAGTTGGGCACCCGTCGTACTTGGTTTGATATCGGTGTCGCCTACAACGCTGACTTAAAACAGGCGAAAGAAATTCTTCTGAATGTGGTTCGAAGTAATGAATATGCGTTCAAGGAACCAGCACCGCAGGTGGTTGTTACTGAACTGGGGGATAGTGCGATCAATTTGTCGGTGCGTGCGACGACTTCAAATGAAAACTTCTGGACCATGCAGGAGCAATTGATCATCAACTGTAAAGAGGCGCTAGATCAAGCCGGTATTGAAATTCCATTTCCACAACGCGATATACATATTCGCAGCAATTCATAATATTAAATAAGAACTGGTCTTAAGATGAAGACCGTATTGTAAACAAAAATTAGTAAAGTGATCTTGTCAAAATCGACATTTAATAAAGGAATCGTTATTCCCAGCCTGCTCTTTATCATAGGGGTTTGCCTGTTGTCGGTATTTTTTCCGACTTTGGCTGTCAGTATTTTAGGTGTTGTCAAACAATTTATATTTATCAATCTCAATTGGGTGTACGTCTGGGCTGTTACACTTTTTGTCATATTCCTCGTTTACCTCATGTTTAGTAAATTTGGTAACATCAAGCTTGGAAGTAACGACAGTAAGCCCGAGTATTCTTTCTTTTCGTGGATCTCCATGTTGTTTGCCGCGGGAATGGGAATTGGTCTGATGTATTTCAGTGTCGTTGAGCCGATGCAGCATTTTTCGACAGAAGCTTTTGCGGGTAATCATTATATCAATCGAGCGAAAAATGCGCAGTTATATACCTTTTTCCACTGGGGTATCCATGCTTGGGCAATATATGGTGTTGTCGGACTGGCGCTCTCGTATTTTGCTTACCGCTATCGGCTTCCGCTTTCGCTTAGAAGTTGCTTCTATCCCTTGTTGAAAAATAAGATCAATGGAAAGTGGGGCAATGCAATTGACGTCTTCGCGCTTTGTAGTACCTTCTTCGGGATAACCACAACACTGGGTTTTGGTGTGGTGCAGGTAAATGCAGGCTTGCAAACCTTGGGATTGGTGCCAGAGAATAGTTTCACTTACCAGATCATTATTTTGGGGGTATTGACGTTGTTAGCTATCTTATCGGCTACTTCGGGCATGGATAAACGGGTCAAGCTGTTAAGTAATATTAACATTATCACCGTGGTGGTCCTTGTTGTTTGTGCTGTTTCTGGGTCCTACGGTTTATCTGATAGGCAGTTTTACAGAGGGAATCGGCAATTACGTAAACAATTTCTTTAGCTTGACTTTTGATACGCATGTGTATGACGAAGCTACATTGCCCTAGTTTTATAATTGGACAATACTTTACTGGGCCTGGTGGATATCATGGTCACCTTACGTCGGGCTATTTATTGCGAAGATATCCAAGGGGCGGACGATTCGAGAATTTATTGCTGCAGTCCTTATAATCCCAACCTTATTTAATTTTATTTGGATGTCGGTCTTCGGTAATAGCGCCATCTGGTTTGACGTCAATCTGGCTAAAGGTGCATTGAGCGCCCTGGCTGATAATCCTGACGCCTTGATGTTCCGCTTCCTGGAATACCTGCCTTTATCAGAATTGGTCAGCTACCTGGTTATTCTGATCATCATTATCTTTTTTGTGACCTCCGCAGATTCGGGCATCTATGTGATGAATAATATTGCAAGCAAGAATGCCGAAAAATCGCCAAAATGGCAAATGATATTCTGGGGCGCCCTGTTGGCTATCTTGGCACTCATGCTATTGAATGCCGGTGGGCTGGAGGCTTTACAAACCATGACGCTCATCACAGCATTGCCATTTTCAATCATCATGCTGCTTTTTTGTGTCAGCTTGGTTAAAGCATTGACCATAGACCGAAGTTATTATGAACGTGATTTTTCAGTGAGTACCGTACCCTGGTCGGGCGAATTTTGGAAAGATCGCCTGCAGCAGATTGTCTCATTCAAAAGCCGACAATCTGTCGATGATTTTATGCTAGGTACCGTGAAGATGGCTTTTGAAGAGCTTCAGTCCGAATTTAAGCATAATGGTATTGAAGCAAAGATTCAGCAGTTGGATAATTCCAGTCGGATACAGATTGAAATCCGCCACGACGTGATTAACAATTTTATATACGGGGTAAAGAACCAGTTTAAAGTGGTATCCGATTATGTAGTCGCAGAAGAGAATCTACCTGACCTGGACGACAAGAAGACCTTTTTTCCAAAATCATACTTTGGCGATGCAAGGGAGGGCTATGATGTTGAGTACTTTACAAGAAATGAGTTAATCAGTGATGTACTGAAACATTATGAACGCTTTCTCGAAATTATTTCGGAAGAGAAAAATGAAATGTTTATCAGTAGCAATGCCAACAAAAATCTAAGGTGATCAGCTGAATACTTCGCATTGCTCAATATGCGGGATAGCTTGTGCTTAACCTATCAAAGCTGATTACCACCGACACAATAGTTTAGCATTGGCCGAATTCGATTTCCTGTTAACACCACACATCTTTTTGTTGATGCATCGTATAGAATTGTTATCTGTTGGGAATGCCGTTCTTATTCCGCATTATGATATCCATTATTGGAGAAGGATTTTATGAGTGAGCTCGAAAATCGGGCCGGCAGTAGCTATTTAGTTCGTTTTTCTTCAGGTTTAAAGTGAAAGATGCACATTTCGATAGGTCAAAATATTTTACTAATTTAGTGACATATGATAGTATTGATGGAGTATAGTACTGTTGATTTTACCATATTTTTATTTAATAGATCAGTAACTTTATGCGTGAAATCAATTGTCATGAGGAAAAAATTCACCTGTGTGGAAATATACAGTCTTTTGGGTATTTATTTATCTTTGAAGACGATAAGTGTATTGCGGTAAGTGAAAACTGTGCAGCTATTGCAGGTGAAGAATATTCCGAAATGCTCGGCATGACAGTGAACGATGTTCTTCATCGGATTGTTCCATCTTTTGAACTTCGTGGAGAGAGCATAGAACATGCTATTTCAGACAGCATGTTTGCCAGGTATTCCGATCGTGTAGCTATCCATGCTAACGATTATTTTTTAAGTCTCTATAGGTATGATGGCAAAATTTATCTTGAAATAGAGGCCTGCAATCCGCTTGCTGTCAAAACCACCAAATTATATTATTATGCCAAGCATTTAGATGACCGAAGCGGGGGCAATTCTTGCTGGCAGGCATTGACTGAATTGATTAAGGACATCATCCACTATGATAGAGTGATGGTGTATCGCTTTTTGGAAGATAATAGTGGACAAGTTATTGCAGAGAGCAAGACTGCGGATCTGGAATCGTTGATGAATTACCGTTATCCGGAATTCGATATTCCGGCACAGGCGCGCGAGCTTTACCGTATTTTTCATGCCCGCCATACGGCGAATGTCAATGAGGAAGTGATTCCGCTAATGGGGCGGAGCGCCGATGCTCTCGATCTTACACGCTGCAGTCTTCGGGCACTTTCACCCATGCATTTGCAATACCTTAAAAATGCCGGCGTAAAGGCGAGTGCAAGTTTTAGCATTATCGTGGACGATGAGCTTTGGGGGCTTGTAGCCTGTCAGAACCGGGAGCCAATGCATGTCGATCTTTCACAGCGCCATCTATGTACCTTTCTTACACAATACGCTGTGAACAATTATCTGGCAGATTTTCAGAAGAAACAGGTAAAAGTTCAGAAAAATCTATCGCAGCTGAAGCATGATCTAAAAAGTGATTTGTTGGTCAAGCGCGACTTGTATGACGTATTGGAAAAGTATGCCGTGCGTATTATGGAGGTAATGAACGGGCAGGGGCTAATCATTAAACGTGATCGCGCAATCATGATGGTGGGTGAGGTGCCTGATAAAAAAATGTTCCGAGAAATTGATAAACAAATAGCCAATGCAGAGTTTTTTGCGACAGATAGATTTAAGTGTGATGGCTCTTCCAAAGATGTTGAGATGTATCCTGGTGTATTGCGCATCAGTATTCTGCCCGCAAATAACTGGTACTTATATGTCTTTAGAAAAGAACGTCTGATAGAAGAGACCTGGGCAGGGAAGCCGGAAAAAGTGATGCAGGTTGACGAAGATCGAAAGATCACCTTTCCTTCGCCACGTTCTTCTTTCGAGGCCTGGAAAAAGATTACGAAGGGAAAAGCCGAAAAATGGCAATCTTCTGAACTCGCTTTTATTGAAGATATAACACACATTATTCAGCAAGCAGTGGCACAACGTGGTGGAGAGATTGATGAATTGAACAAGAAACTGGTGCGCTCTAATAATGCGCTTGATACTTTTGGCTACACATTGACCCATGATCTTAAAAATCCGCTGACGACGATACAGCTCACTGCACAAATGTTGCTCCATAAAAAAGACATCTCTGAGGAACTGCTTGCAAAGTCAATGAAAAATATCTTAGATGGGACGCAGCTGATGCGGGATATGATGGATAAAGTCTATCAAATGTCAAAGGTAAATCATGTAGACTTTGTGTTTGAACCAATTAATCCACAGTCCAAGATTGTCAATATCGTGGAAAATTCCAAACAGCAATACAAGGTTCCTCATTTAGAATTTATAATGGGCGAAACACTACCTGTTTTGGGAGAGAGAACACTGATCTATCAATTATTTCTGAATCTTGTTGGCAATGCCATAAAATACAGCAGCAAGAGGCAAAACCCGCAAGTTTCCGTTAAGAGCATGCGGCAAGGAAATACGGTCCGGTATGATATCAAGGATAATGGAATCGGAATTGATTTGAAGGAGGGCGACAAAATTTTTGAAATCTTTGCCCGAATGGCCAATTCAGAAGGCTTTGAGGGTTCGGGGGTTGGCCTGTCCATTGTTAAACAAATTGCGAGTAAGCTCAACGCAGCTATTCATGTAGAAAGCGAATTAGATGTCGGTACTACATTTTCAGTCGTCTTCAAAGATGTGCCTGAAGCAGATCGTATGCATTTAGTATCTTAAACGACGGAGGGTAGATTTTTTAGAAGGTGATATAGTGGTTTTTATCCAATAAATTGTCTATCTTGTGGAATCTCAAAGAAAGATTATATAAACGGTTTGGTAACCAACTATCTGCCCAGCTAAGGTCTATATTTTAAATTCCTCCCACAAGACCATATTTTTCAATCATTGCGGTGTTTTTAAACAATCAAAAAATGATAAAGAAAATTGTTGTTTGTGATGATGAAACCTTCATCCTTAACGTTTTAGAGCTGGCTTTAAAGAATGAATTCAGAGAAGTTTATTTAGTTTCAAAAAGCAGAGAACTTATTGCATCTGTCGAAGAAATTGAGCCTGATATTATATTGTTGGATATTGAAATGCCATGGCTGTCAGGTGACGATATCCTTCGTGAACTCCGAAGTTCGGAAAAAAATCGAAATATTCCAGTGATCATGATGTCTGCAAGCTCGCGTGGGAAGCAGATTGCTTCTGAGAGCGGAGCTGACGCCTTTTTGGCCAAACCATTTGAACTGGACGATCTTTTACTTCTCGTTGATAAATTAGGCTAAGCGTAAGCGTTTGTCTTAGGATGATCCCATCAGCTGCATAAACGCACTTTTTAAAGAAAAAGTTCTTTTATGTGTACTTCGTCAGCATGTACTTGCCGGCTAGTTGTTCAGTATGCTATTAAGTTTATCTGTGATATCTGTTAAATCAAAAGTTTTGGCGATAAAGCCATTTGCGCCTAAATTTCCTGCGATTTCAGGTCCATCGACGCTTGCTGATAGCACAATGATAGGAGTTTCTTTAATTTTGGGTGTGCTGCGGATAATTTTAATCAACTGGTCACCAGAAATTATTGCCATCCAGAGGTCCAGCAGCAAGAGGTCTGGCTTATGGGAAATTAATTGCTTCGTCAGGTGGGTGCTATTTATTTCGTATATAACAGCGGAGTTTCAGAAGATCATCGGCAGTACACCTTTTCCAGAAGACCTCAGCATCGTTGATATGGACAAAAAGCCCTTGCTTAAGGCGGAACTTGCGGGCAAGATCGTTGTCATTGATTTTTGGGCAACCTGGTGCAAACCCTGCATAGCCTCTTTTCCTTATCTGCATCAGGTGTACAAAAAATATGCGGATGACCCGCAGGTGAAATTCGTTGTGCTCAATTCGGGCAGTGGAAATAGCTGGGACGACGCCTACAAATGGGCGCAGGCCAAACCCGAATTTGACTTTCCATTTTATTACAACCAAGATAAAAAGCTGAGCAGTAAACTGGAAATAACCTCCATTCCGAGAACGTTGATCTTGGATAAAAAAGGGAACATCCGTTTCCGAAAGGTGGGCTTTGAAGGTGAAAAGTTGCTGCAGAGCCTCGATGCTATGATCGAATACCTGAAAGAACTGGATAGATAGCTATACGATAATAGGATAGCAATAAGAGGATAAGATAGCAATAAGGTAGTTATACAACTACCTTATTGGTGTCTATTACCTTTGTGGTAATACGAAATGTTTTTGTTGATCCCTTGCGCCGCATCATTTCTTTCGGGCGATACCGTTGCGGGAGCATATTGCAATGACACAATATCGCTGCTGTCGATGTCGGGCATTTTAAGCGGGCGGTACCACGAAGGTGGGTTTGATAGATTACCCGTTTGCTTGCGATCTGTTGTTTCGGTTGATTCTTGTACCGAACGCTGTTTCCAGCGTTTGTATACCAGTAGTGCTGCTCCAGCGACTGCCGTGATAACGAGTCCGATTTGTGCTTTCATACTTTCTTCTTTACCAATTGAAAAAAATTCCTTTCCAATTGAACAAAGCTCCATTCAAAAAGTTCAATAAAAATCAAATCAGCTTTTTGGTCTAGCGCAATAAGGTCTTCCAACAGAGCATTCGAACGTTAGTCCACCAGTGTCACCAGCATATCAGCCAATTTTGTAGGTGCTGTGAGCATGGCATCGTGGCCCGTCGCGATCTCCCGATAGTGCCAGTTGAGCTTGTGGTCGGCGCGTACCTTTTCGCTCATCTCCTTCATAATGGGCAGCTGGGGGTCGGTGCATGCGATATAGACCAAGGGTAATCCATTGCCATACTTGTTTTTTAAGTGCAGCCGCTGTGCAAATGTGCCAAAGGGTTGTGCGCTGAGCCTTTCCTTGACCCAGGAAACCATGCCGGGGGCTGTAACACCAAATAGTGCAACGTCAAAAGGCGCAAAATTCTCTTTCCGCTGAATGTTTTTGAGCTGAATTTCTTGCACTGCCTTGGGTTGCAATGAAATGGGGCTCTGGCCATCTTCAATAATCATGGCGTCGAGAAAAATCAACTTGTGTAATCGTGAGGGAATGCGATCGGCAACTCCGGCAATCACAGCACCGGCATAGCTGTGCCCAACGAGATACACATCGTGCAGATCTTCCATCTCGATCAGGTTGACAATGTCCTGGATATGGGTGTTGATGTCGACCGAAGGCTCGATCAGGTGTTTACGTTCACCAAGCCCCGTCAGCGTCGGGGCGTAGACCCTGTAGTGAGCATCGGTGAGCTGCTGTGCGACGGCCTGCCAGCACCAGCCGCCATGCCAGGCCCCGTGAACCAGCACATAGGTAGGCCGATGATCTTGGTGTTGAGCGTATCCACTTAACATACCGCAGCTTAGCAGGACAAGCAGAAATAAAGTTCGCAGTTGTTTCATTTTTTTATAATTTTATACTGTTTTTAATACCTGACAAAGGTATAGGCAAGCTTTTGTCCGCACAATAACTCATCCTGAAGTGAGTGGCTATAACTCGATATTTAAAATGGCAACACCCCGAAAAAAACAGTCCACCAACACGGAGAATCTACAGACTTTGGCACAGGCATGTGATGTGAACGAAGTACTGGCGCAAATAGCGTTGCGTTGGAAAATGCAGATTCTATACTGTATTGCAGCGGATGTATCGCAATTCAGCACCTTAAAAAAAATGTTTCCGACACTTTCAGATCAGGTACTGAGCAAACGTTTAAAGGAGCTGAAAGAAGAATCGCTTGTCGTTACCGAAGAAATTGAAAACACCGTACCGCCTCAGATACGCTATAGCCCAACAGAAAAGGGTAAGGAACTGTTGAAGATTATCCTGAATCTGCATCACTGGGGACTAAAATGGAAAACTACAGGCAATAACTATTGCCAAGTGCATTCGGAAAGCGATCAGGATCGCGTTTTTTAACCCTATTTAAATCTTATGGATTCACTCTTTCGCGCCTGGCAAAAAAGCCGCATGGCTTACCTTAAGTTCTTCGACAATTATTCTTTGGAACAGCTTAACCGCATTCCCGAAGGCTTTAGCAACAACCTGATCTGGAATATCGGGCACATCATTGCCACACAGCATAAATTAATTTATATCGGATCTGGGGTAGCGGGACATATCCCCGGGGAAGTGTTTGTGAATTATCAGTCCGGAACACGGCCTTCAGCGGCTGTATCGCAACAGGAAGCCGATCTGCTTAAAAGATTACTCCTCGAGCAGATTGAGCCGACCATACGTGATTTTAATAACAAAAAGTTTGTCCACTATCAGGAACGTACAACCGGAACGGGCTTCCATTTAACCTCCATATATGATGCCTTCGAATGGAATAATTTTCATGAAGGGCTGCATTTGGGTTATATGATGAGTATTAGAAAGTTTGTTGTTGGAACGACAATGATCTAGGGGTTTTATTTTCAATGGTTTGTATATGCAGTACGAAAGGTTAAATAGGTGAAAGCGAATGATTTTTAAAGCTCTTCGGTCGAATATGGATGTTGATGACAGTGTATTTGATGATATATACCCGTCCAAAATAAAACAATTGGCTGAACGCCACTGGACACCTGTTCATGTCGCAAAAATGGCTGCCGAGTACCTGGTTGAATCTCCCATGGACAAAGTCCTGGATATTGGTGCCGGAGCAGGGAAATTTTGCCTTGTTGGCGCTTCTTGCACCCAGGGAATGTTTTATGGTGTGGAACAGCGCGAATCACTGGTGGAGCTTTCCAATGGATTGGCCGAGAAACATCAGGTGCACAATGTAGCCTTTATTCATGGCAATATTGACGAGATCTGTTTTTCCGACTATGACGCATTTTATTTTGGAATTTGGTCTTAAATAGATCGACAAAGTATAAAGGTGTTTTTGACAGGAATATGTTTATTTTGAAATCTTAGCAAAGGTGAAGGGAATTTGGAGGCTGTCGCCCGCCACATTTGCTTTCAGCTTTTCACCGTCCCGCCAGTAGGTAATTTTTTTAGGAAAGGGGAGCGAGTCATTCGTACATTCAAACAGACCGTTCTTCATCATGGTCATCTCAAAAGTGATAAAATCTTTTTCATCGGGTGTTTTAACCTTTAAATTCCAGCTACCGTCGGATTTTGATAACTGCATTTTTTCCTGATGTATGGTATCCAGGTTATGTAGGGTAAAAGCAAAACCGACATATTCAGCGTCTTTGATTTTCTTCCAATATTCAAAGGTCCTTTTATCCTTGGTTTCGTTGGTACGCTGCCATTTTCCCACGAGCCAATCGAAATTTTCAGATGGCTCATTTTGAAGCCCTGAACATCGTACCAAAACGAGTAGAATCAATAGTGAAACTCCAACTTTGATTAATTTTGCCATCTTCTGTTTTGTTTTAAAGGTTGAGCAGCCAACATAGGCGCTGCTGAGACGGGCCCAAATGTTGACAGGAGGCTCTGTTGCCCCTATGCGATTAAATTTAATAAAAAAAAACGGAGTTTGAAAAGTATCGGCTTGGTCATCCTAGTCCATTATGTCTCTTTTTGGCGCTATCCAATGGCTTTTTGGCACTTGTATTATGAGAAAAAACGACTCCTATTGCTGCCCTGCGTAGCGTGCATGATCTGACTGGTAATTGTCTGTATTCAAATGTACATATTCCCGCCCGCTCTTCTACATTGATTGACTCTATTTTTGGTCAGGAAAAAGATTATTGAAAATAAAGTCTACTAATATTATAGAATTTATTTTATGTTTACTATATTTGTTTTATCAACCTAGGAGATAAGCCTGTCTTGCGTACAAGCCGTATCTTCCGCACGTAATGATCACAATGTTTTACTTAATTCATTATTTATGAACGGCAAATTTTATCTAAATCCTTTCCAACCGAGCGCAGGTCTGCGCAATGGTACATCCTTTTGTTCTGATTTCAATAAGCGAATGTGTAGCTGCGGTTAAAGGGAAGTACTTCTTTCCATAAAAAGCAGCTTTTCTGACAAGTAATCAATTGGCGTTGGCACTTGTAAATATTCACTGTTAAAATTTTACCTATGAAAAATAGCGTATGGAAGTACGCCGTGACAATTTTTTTGTCACATGGTTTGCTATTGCCTGCATTTTCGCAGCAAGCTGAGCCCCTTATTAACGCTACCTTAAAAGGTGTTGTATTGGATTCGATTACCAATCGGCCTATTGAAGGCGTTACCATAAAGCTCGAAGGCGTGACGCACCAAGTAAAGACCGACGCGTCGGGGAGATTTCAGTTTGTCACGGGGCAACGGCTTCCGTTGACATTCTCCACTTCATTTTTGGGATATAAAGGTCGAAAGATTACCGCACGGGAGGCGCAGATTCAGATCTTGCTTCAACCGAGCGTTTCCGACCTGGATGAAGTGGTTGTTGTGGGCTACGGTGTACAAAAACGAAGAAGCCTAACGGGCGCAGTTGCCAAGATCGACGCTGCCGAAGTCAACAAAATTCCGGTAGCCAGTTTTGATGCCCAGTTGCAGGGTAAACTCTCGGGAGTGCAGGTTTCCACCAACTCGGGTGTCCCTGGCGAAAGTATCTTTCTGCGGGTTCGCGGAACAACATCCATCAACTCCAGTAGCGATCCCTTATATATTATCGATGGGGTAATCTTAAACAATACCTCGCTTCAGAATATCGGGCTCGGTGGACGGACCAGTTCGCCGCTCACAGATATCAACCCGGCAGATATCGAGTCGATTGAAGTGCTGAAAGATGCATCTGCTACCGCAATCTATGGTTCCCGGGGGGCCAATGGTGTGATTATCATTACCACCAAAAAGGGAAGCTACGGTGGCCGGACCAAAATTGATCTCAACCTGCAGGGGGGCTGGGCTGAAGCCAATAAATCCCTGTTGCCCAAACTGGCTACAGGTCCCGAAACGGCAACCCTCGCCAACGAGTGGTGGATAAACTCCGGACTGGACAATCCGGCATTGAAACAGACTTTCGCCAACAGGCCTTACCGTCCTGTTTCGGAAGGCGGGAAAGGAAATCCCGAAGATCAGCCTACTTACGATCGCCTTGGTTTCCTCTTGCGCCACGGGAAGCTGCAGGATTATAACATCGGCATCCAAGGGGGCGGAGACAAATCGCGTTTTTATATTGGTGCGGGCTACACGGGCCAGGAAGCTTTTATCAAGGTGATCGACTTCTCACGTACTAATCTCAAGTTTAATTTTGACCATCAGCTCAGCAGTCGTGTGAAGATCGGCCTGACCAATAATTTTTCCAGAACCTACCGCAATCAGGCACGTACAGGCGATGGCCCACAGGTAAGCCTGTTTAATTCGGCCGTTTCTTCGGCAACGAATGTGCCGATATTCAATACCGATGGATCAATCAATGGTACCGATAACACCTATACCCTGGTAGACAACTACGATGTCAATACCACAAGCCTACGCTATATAGGAAGTGCCTTTGCGGAAATCGATCTGCTGAAGGGACTGAAATTCAAATCCAGCTTTAGTGCCGACTATAACCTCTACGACGAATCACAATACTGGAACAGCAAAACCAGTATCGGTATCGCAAATAACAATCAGGCGACGTCGGGAATATCGCGAAATGCAACCTGGATCAATGAGCAAACCCTGACCTACCAGCATACGTTCGGCAAGCATAGCCTCAATGCTATTTTGGGAAATACCTTGCAGAGCAATGTACTTGATTACAAGTATTTGGAGGGGAATGGTTTTGCCAATGATTCCTTTAAACAGATTTCCTCGGCAGCCAATATCATTGCCGCCGACAACTGGACTAAATATACCATTGCTTCCTATTTTGGAAGGGTAGGCTATAGCTATGCCGACCGTTATTTTGCAGAGGCAACCCTGCGGGCAGATGGCTCGTCCAAGTTTGGTGCCAACAACCGATGGGGGTATTTTCCCGCTTTTTCGGCGGGCTGGCGGATTAGTCAAGAAGCCTTTCTGGCAGATCAAACCTGGTTAAACGACCTGAAAATAAGGGCTTCCTATGGATTGACGGGCAATCAGGCCGGAATCAGCAATTTCGCCGCCAGAGGTCTTTGGTCGGGCAATGAAAAATATGCGGACAGCTACGGCAAGGTGTTGCCAAGTACAGGTCCTTTCCAGTTGGGTAACGAAAATCTGCGCTGGGAGAAAACAGCACAGGCCGATCTTGGACTGGATGTGGCGCTCTTTAAAAATCGCCTGTCCATTACCGTAGACCTTTACCATAAATATACCTCCGATCTGCTGCTCGAACGACCTATTGTCGGCAGTTCCGGTTTTTCAAAGTATTGGGCCAATGTGGGTGAAATCAGCAACAAAGGCTATGAAGTGTTGATCAACTCGCTCAACGTGAAAACAAAAGACTTTGCCTGGAATACAAGCTTCAACATCTCGGGCAATAAAAATAAAATTGAGAAACTGCCCACGCAAATCACCCAGTATACCCGCGATTGGGTGATTATGAAAGAAGGTTATTCGCTCAACTCATTCTGGCTGTATGAACAGTTGTATGTCGATCCGCAGACCGGAAAGGTGGTATTTGACGGACAGCTGAGCGATGGTTCTTTGCCGACTTCGGCGCGGAAGGTGTTTCGCAATGCCTATCCCAAGTTTTACGGAGGTATAGGTAATACCTTTACCTATAAAAACTTCGATCTGGGCGTAGACTTTAGTTTCCAATATGGCAACTACGCGGTGAACCTCAACCGCTATTTCAGGGAGCGTAATCCCAGCAGTGGTGGTGTGTCTCAAAATGTGCTGAACAGGTGGCAGCAGCCCGGGGACATCACCGATGTGCCCCGACTGACATCGGAAGGGCTCAACTATACCATCGATGCCAATAGCCGTTATCTCGAAGATGCCTCGTTTTTGAAACTCAGACAGCTTTCTTTTGGATATAAACTGCCGAAAGAGCTGGTAGAGCGGGCGAAGCTGTCTGCAGCGCGGATCTATTTTGTAGGATCAAACCTCTTTATCTGGAGCAAATATACAGGCGATCCCGAATCGAATGTCACCAGCAACCCAAATGCGCAGGGGATAGGCACATTTGGAACTCCACCGCAGCCCCGTACGTTTCAGCTTGGGCTCAATGTAACCCTTTAAACGTTAACCTTAATCCGTAAAGCTCATGAAAAAAATTATATATTTCCTTTATCCGCTTCTTGTCCTTCAGCTCAGTGGCTGCAGTTCTTTTTTGGATGTGGAGCCCAGGAGTTCAGTATCTGATGAAGTGACTATCGTCGATGCGAGTTCTGCCGCAACAGCAGTACGAGGCATTTACTCTGCACTTCGGTCCAACGATTATTATGGCTATAGCTTTCAGCTGCTGGGATTCTTTTCGGCAGACAACATCGTGTATCGTGGTAGCCAAACTGTTCATCAGACGCTGACCAATCATACGGTCAAATCCGACCTCGCTGTGTTGGCTACGGCTTGGAATCAGATCTATGCCACCATCAACAGGACCAACCATGTGATCAGCAAAGTACCCAACCTCGCGCTGACGACGAGTTTCACCGAAGCCTACCGCAACCAGCTTGTGGGGGAAGCCTATTTTGTGCGCGCACTGGCGTATTTTGATCTGGCCAGAACTTGGGGTGGTGTACAGATCGTGTTGCAGCCGACAACTTCGGCCAGCAGTCTGCCGCAGGTCAAAAGAAGCTCCCTGGCCGACACCTATGCGCAGGTGCTGCAGGACCTGCAAAAAGCAGAACAGCTCTTGCCTAATGACACCAATCGCATCCGCGCTACCAAGAAAACAGCCCGCGCGCTCCTGGCAAGATTTTACCTCTACCAGAAAAACTGGAGCGAAGCCATAAAATATGCATCCTATATTATTGACGACAACGCCAATTATAGCTTGGTCAATCCATACCGCTCGTTTTATGCCAACAATACCTCCAACACCAAAGAGTCTGTCTTCGAATTGGTCTATGATATCAACAATACCAGTGGGCAGACCAGTCAATGGTTGTCGGGCAATAATGGCGGGACTGCCTGGATCAGACCTTCGCAGGGTATCTACGACCTACTGGTAGATCCTACGATCGGAGGGGATCGTGCTGCGCTCGTGTCCAAAACCACTTCATCCACAGATCCAAATATCCTGATCGGCAATCTCTATTACCGAACAGACCGTACTGACCCCGCCTTTTTGATCCGTACGGCCGAGCTCTATCTGATCCGCGCCGAAGCGTTGGCGCAGCGGAATGGCCCGGGCGATCTGACAGCGGCATTGGCCGACTTAAATGCCATACGCTCGCGCGCGAATATTAAGCCCTTGCAAGGGCTCGGAGCTGCGGCACTGCTGCAGGCTGTGGAAGATGAAAACCGCGTGGAATTTGCCCTGGAGAACCATCGCTGGTATGATCTTTTGCGGACGGGACGTGCACAGCAGGTGCTTAATATTTCTTCCGCGAATAGGCTTTTGCTGCCGATACCGTACGCTCAGGTTTCGATAGATCCGGATCTACAGCAAAATCCTGGTTTGGATTGAGCCGCATGAATCAGGTGTTTTTTTTCATTTAATCGTATTGAAATGACCATATTAACAGACTCTCATTTTTTTAAGCGCCATCGCTCAGCGATCGTATACATTGGCCTGATTTTCTTTTTGATACTCAGTATCCCTTACGATCCAAATCTTTTTAAGGACCGTTCATTTGGGGATCTGTTTTCCTTGGAGAACTGGTTTGCGTTGGCCACTTACCGCACTTCTTTTATTGCGGAGAGCCCTTACGTCGGTACGGATGTGCGCGGATATTACAACTGGGCTATTGCGCTGCTGCTCGCGTTGTTGTTATTTTGGGCCTTTGGCCGTAAAATCAGGCAATCTTTTCAGGCCAATGATGATAGCGTATTTTATTGGCTGCGCGTGCTGCTACGCTATCGTTTAGCCTTAGCAATGATCTTTATCGGTCTCGTCAAAATCATCCCTATACAACTTCCCGAACCAACCATTAGCGAGCTGCATACCGAATATGGTGATTTTCTGCTCTGGAAGCTCTATTACCTGACCAACGGCATTGCAACCGCGGGTTATCTACCGGTAATTGGTGCGCTAGAAATTGTGAGTGGACTCTTTTTATTGAACCGGCGCACAGCAATCATCGGGTCGGGGCTGCTTATCGCTGTATTGCTCAATGTTGTTATCGTCAACTATGTGTACGAAATCGGTGAACAGGTGTATAGTTCATTTTTACTCCTGCTTGCGGTCGTGATCTTTTCGTACGACTGGCCCCGTTTTTATCAGCTCCTGATTAAAAAGGGAGCAACTGTCCCCGATGGGTTTTGGCCTGAGTATGGACGCCGCATTGCGCGCATTCGCCCTTATCTGCAGGTCTTATTCCTGCTGCTGATCGCTGTATTTAGCGTGCAGGCTTACCTGAGCTGGAAGAATTCGGATTATCCCTTCCCCGATGAAAAAGGGTTGGAAGGAGCAGCAGGGGTGTACAATGTGAAAGATTTCGTGTGGAAGGGCGATACCATCCCGTATTCGCTGAGCGATACATTGCGGTGGAAGGACGTGGTTTTTGAAAAATGGAACACGCTCAGCATACGTGGAAACCGTTCCGTCCGGGTTGATAGCCTTAAACCACGTATCGCCTTCAACCGGGAGCGTAACTACGAATATCTGGGCAATGGTGGCCGCGAATTCTTTGCTTATGCGATCAAAAAAGGAGCAAACAAGGCGGAGACAGCGATCAAACTGACGGGAAAGGTCAGTAAAGGCCACACCTTTGCCTTTGTGGTCAATCGCCCGGATAAGCGCACACTTGTGCTTGATGGTGTAAACCAACTCGGCGATTCCCTGCATGTGCGCCTGGAGAAAATAAGCAAGAAATACCTGTTGCAGGAGGGGCGTAGAAAGCCGATCCGTATTTATTAACGATTCAAATTTAGACTAAGCTTATGGCAACGATTCAATATTTGGAAAGCACTCCAACCATCCAGCAGGAGCAGGGCTGGAAGTACTGGGAGAAAGTGGGATTTAGATTTACGTTTATTTTCTTTATCCTGATGGTGGTACCCCTGGATGGGGACTGGTACGAAAAAGTATTTAAACCCGATTCGCTATACGATTGGATGGCAACGATCGCCGGTGGCTCGCGCACAGGTTGGATCGAAATAGACAGCGAAAGTGGCAAATGGGGGTTCGCATCGTATACGTCCTGGTGGCTCAATGGCCTGATAGCCGTGCTGGGTGCTTCCATCTGGACGATATTGGCCCGGAATAGCAAGGTGCAGCGCTACGATGCGCTTTATTATTGGTTGCGCGTATTGGTGCGTTACCGCATTGCTTTGGGACTTATTGCCTTCGGATTTATCAAGTTCTTTCCGATGCAGATGCCCTTTCCATCACTTGCCAATCTGAATACCGACATCGGCGAATATGCTCCCTTTAAGTTGTACTGGCAAATCGTCGGTGTATCCTATAAGTATGAGATCTTCTTAGGCTTTTTGGAGATCGCAGCAGGAAGTTTACTCTTCTTCCGGCCTACTGTTGTGATAGGGGCCATTATCAATGCGGGCGTGCTCTTTAACATTGCTCATGCCAATATCGCCTATGATGGCGCGGTACATGTTTACAGTTCGTATTTTGTTTTGCTTTCCCTTTTTCTATTGCTGCAGTACCTGCCAGCGATCTGGAAGCTTTTTATCCTGCGCGAACCGGTGAGCACCTATTACTATGTGCCCAAATTTCTCAAGCAGTGGAATAAACCCCTGTATTTCGGTCTTAAGTCAGTCATTGTGGTGCTGTTTATATTCGTTTACGGCTTTTATCGCTATGAGCGATTCTATGATGAAGGGCGTTTAAAGGAGCCGGTGCTTCCAGGGCTGGCAAAAGCAGCAGGACATTATGAAGTTTCGGGTTTTCTGCTCAATGGAAAGCCGCAACCTTATTCACCGGCAGATTCGGTACGTTGGCATGAAGCCTTTTTTGAACGCTATTCGACCTTGGTCTACAAGGTCAACAAAGCCAATTCCATTGATCTTGGTAATGGTACGCCAGCCTTGAATGATGTGCTCAAAACGTATGAATTTACGGGCCGGGCCGGAGGAAAGAATTACCTGTATTATGAAATAGACTCGGCAGAACATGCGCTGTACCTGATCGACAAAAATCAGAAATTTAGTAAGGAGCAACGAAAAAAACTCGATGAAAAACTGGATGTGGGGCTGAAGGCCCTTTACGGAAAAGCACAGGGCGATAGCTTAGGTATCCTGAAATGGGCTTACGAACGACCAACGCCAGAGCAGATTAGACTCAAGGGGCTGGATGCCAGCGGTAATAACCTTGAAATTACGCTCGACCGGGTTAAAGAATCCTATCTCACCGGTAAAGAATGGTATATGAAAAACACCCTCTTTACCTATTAATCACCTTAAAAAATAGCATGTTATGAATAGAAGATCATTTATCCACCGTTCAGCTGTCTTTTTCACGCTTGCTTCGGCAGGCCAGGGCATATCCTGTTTTGGAAATACCGATCACACCGGGGCGGGCTACAGTATCAAACAGTTCGAAGATGAGGGCCTCGCACAGTTTTCCTATGCGATTTTGGCCGATAAGAAAATTGTACTTGTGGACCCTGCCCGTGATCCGCGGCCTTATTACGCTTATGCAAAGGAACAGGGGGCCAAAATTATCGCCGTTGTAGAGACCCATCCGCATGCTGATTTTGTGAGTTCACATCTGGAGATCCATCAAGAGCAGAAAATTCCGATTTATGTGAGCAAGCTTGTCCGTGCAACGTATCCGCATCATACGTTTGACAATGGCGATAGATTGAAGATTTCGGACCATATCGTGTTGCATGCCATCAATACAGCGGGGCATTCGCCCGACAGCATCTCCGTCTTGCTAAAAGAAAACGGTCGTGATGTGGCCATCTTTTCGGGGGATGCGGTGCTGATTGGCGGGGTTGGAAGGCCCGATTTGCGCGAGTATTCGGGTGAGCAGGCGACAGTACGCGAAAAATTGGCGCGGCAGCTCTATCATACCGTGCATGATGTCTATGCCAACTTAGGCGATCAGGTGCTTCTGTATCCAGCCCATGGTGCCGGATCGCTCTGTGGCAATGCCATAAAAGGCGCGAAGCAAAGTACCATCGCTGCGGAAAAGTCTCATAATTTTGCCTTTCAGCAACAATCCGAAGAAGCGTTTGTCAAGCAGATCTTAGCAGACCGTTCGCCGATACCGATCTATTTTCCTTATAATGTGGAGTTGAACCGTCGGGGCGCAAAGCCATTATTGGCTTCTTTGTCGGATATTTCATCGGTTTCAGCAGCTGCGGTGCCTTATGAATCGAGCACTGTCCTTGACACACGCGCTGCTTCAAAATTTAGAGCGTCGCATTTTCCAGACGCCATCAATATCCCCGAACGGAGCAAGTCGGAATCTTGGGTCGGGACTTTTATTGAACCGAAAGACGGTTTTTATCTCGTTGTGGATACCAAAGAGCAGGGGCAGGTGCAGCTTGAAAAACTGGCCAAAATTGGCTATGAGCAGTTTGTAAAAGGGATCGTGCTGTATGGGGATTTCGCAGGGCAGCCTTCGACAGCTTTTGACCAGACTGCTTTCGACCGGGCGCAAGATCACTATTTTATAGTCGACGTACGCACGGCCGAGGAGGCTAAGGCCGGGCCAGTATTCAAGGGGGCGCATAACATTCCGCTGGCGGAACTGAAGCAGCATATTGCTGAACTACCGGTCGATAAACCTATTGTCGTGCACTGCGCTTCGGGTTATCGTTCGGCCATTGCAAGTAGCCTGATCAATGAATCGGTGCCAAAAGCGCAGGTATGGGATATCGGAGAACATATTAAAACCTACAAGCAATCGGTGAATTAACACGAGGGATTACACTTAAATGCATACATGATATGAAAGATTTAAAACTATTGGTTAGTATTTTGTTAGCGGTAGCGGTATTGCTCAATATGACGAACTGCCAATCCAGACAGGACACCCAGGAAGCCGTAAAAAATAGTCAGGTTTCGTTTAAAAAGCAAGAAGGAGTGCGCTTTAAGCAGGAGCTCGAAAGCCTGAATAAAACGAATAAAGTGCCGGTACAGATTCCCGACAATCCGCGGATCGTTTATGCGACCGAACAGGATGTGCTGGAGCTGGAAAACGGCATTGTGCTGTTTGGATGGCCCAGTTGTCCATGGTTTCGCAATGCCATAACGCCATTGCTGGAATTTGCCCAGGAGGAAAAGGCGGCCATCTATTACCTCAATATCCACGATATCCGGGATCTCAAAGAGAAGGATAAAGAAGGTAAGGTGATCACAACCAAGGCTGGTAGCCCGGGTTACGAAGCTATCTTGGCCAAATTTCATGATATCCTCAATCCTTATACGGCTGTGAGCGTTGATTCCATCAAACGGATTTCTTCACCAACGGTATTATTTATTGAAAAAGGCAAAGGTGTGCATAAGGTTGTTTCCACGGTCGTATCGCAGACCGATCCGAAGGTCAAGCTCGATAGCACACAGCGACAGGAGTTAAAGCAACGGTATCGGGAATATTTTTTGGATGAACATACGATTTAAGACCAGCGTATTTCAACAGCATCGTAAATTAAATGGATAACATATGAAAAAAATAATCAATCTTGGACTTTTAGCATTTGTTTTAACGACATTTACAGTCTCCTGCGGATCTGCGGGCAAGAAAAAGGAAAATGGCAAAGCACAGTCGGATTCCACATCATCAAAAGGTTCAAAAAAGGATCAGCCCAATACGGGCTGCGACTAATAGGCTGTAACACGATAACACATGCGAAGATTTGACGCTATTATTATTGGCTCGGGACCGAACGGACTGGCGGCAGCCATTACCTTTCAGCAGCAGGGGCTCAGTACCTTGCTGATTGAAGGTGCTGATACGGTCGGTGGGGGAATGCGGACCAAGGAACTTACACTTCCGGGCTTCCGACATGATGTTTGTTCGGCAATCCATCCCATGGCCATGGCGTCGCCATTTTTCAGGGCTTTGCCTTTGGAAGCATATGAGCTATCGTTTGTGAAGCCGACGTATGCGGCGGCACACCCACTGGACAATGGGGAAACGGGAATTCTTTACCATAGTCTTGCCGAAACCATAAAAGGCTTGGGGCCAGATGGCGAAAGCTATCGCAAGCTGGTGGAAAAGGTCGCGACACATTGGGAAGACCTTGCTGCCGATATTATGGGGCCACTATCCTTGCCGAAGCATCCGTTACGGTTGGCTTCCTTTGGTCTGGATGCGCTTCAGCCGGCAAGTTGGACGGCAAAGCGTTTTGCCAGTGCACAGGCTAAGGCTCTATGGGCGGGAATGGCGGCCCATGGAATTCAGCCGCTAAGTAACTGGACAACTTCCGCTATTGCTATTGTGCTCGCGGCAGTAGGTAACACATATGGCTGGCAGATCCCCGTAGGAGGCTCGCAATCCATTGCCGATGCCTTATTAAGCTACTATAAATCCTTGGGCGGGGAGATCCAAACGGGCTTTTGGGTAGAGGACGTTCGCGATCTGCCCTCCCATAAAGTCCTGCTCTGCGATATCACGCCGCGGCAGTTGCTCGCCTTTAAAGGAATAGAACTGGGTAGCGCTTACCGCAGGCGCCTTGAAGGCTTTCGGCAGGGAATGGGGGTATTTAAAGTTGACTGGGCATTATCAGAAAAGACGCCCTTTAAAGACCGGCGCTGCCAGCAGGCTGCTACCGTGCACTTGGGCAATACCTATGCAGAAATTGCCGAGAACGAGCGACTAAGCCATCTTGGAAAGCAAGTGGACAAGCCTTTTGTGTTGTTTGCACAGCAGAGTGCATTTGATTCCAGCCGTGCTCCCGATGGAAAACATACGGGATGGGCATACTGTCATGTCCCCAATGGAAGTAGGGTCGATTATACCGAAGCGATCGAAAATCAGATCGAGCGCTTTGCACCGGGCTTTAAAGATACTATTCTGGCCAAGCATACCTTTTCTCCTGCAGCACTCGAGTCGTACAATCCCAATTACATCGGTGGTGATATCAATGGTGGGATTATGGATATTTCACAGCTGTACAGTAGACCTATATTGGCCCTAAACCCGTACCGTACCTCGGTCGACTCGATTTATCTCTGTTCATCGTCGACCCCTCCTGGAGGTGGGGTGCATGGCATGTGTGGTTATCATGCCGCACGTACGGCGCTCAAAGAACATTTTGGTTTAGTACTGTAAACGGCGCCGATTTAATCTTTTGCTGTCATTAGATTGAAGCAAAATTGCTATTTTATAGATCACAGTACCATATCATGTCTAGTCTAAAAATAAAATAAGGGGCCGGTTTAAATTTCGGCAGTATTTTTGCTGTATAGGGCTAGAAAACACCCCAAATAATATGTTGCATCAGGCCAAGATACTTTCTTGGCCTTTTGTATGTCCCCTCTTAAATAATAAGCATTCAATGTCCTACTTCAATACTTATGATGGCAATACCCGCTTCGATGTTGCTTTTTTATAGCTAATAAGAAATGGAGAAATAATGTAGTACGTACGGCAGGCATAAATGTAGGAAAAGCATTTTGCCCAGGATAAGTTGGGCTACTGAGTCAATGAAATGCCTAGCGCGCATGATGCAAAAAAGGGAAACTTTAAAACAGGCCAGGGAAGAGTTCATCGTGCATCGCAGGGCGAACCGCTGACGGATGGTACTCAATGGGCGAAGTTGATGTGCTATAAAGAGATTAATTTGTAACTATCTGTTTATATTAAACTATTTAAGTGGCTTATTGATATAGGATTATGTTTATATTATTTTGGTGTTATGTCAGTTTGGCAGATGCGTGAATCAACTCGCTGTTGGCTTTACAGGACTGCTTCGATTTCAGAAAGATGTGTTTCTTTAATAGGGTTGCCCTACATTTTCGAAGGAAAGAATGCAGTGAACTCGTACTTTATCTTGGCAGATAGGCAAAAGGACGGGGCCTGTTGGTTTTTTGTATACTGAACACCTTAATTTAGCTTTTGATAAAGTGGATTAGGGTATTGTTTTCGTGGTTGGATGTCCAGGTCACGTTATTATTTGATAGGGATATACATATAGTTCCATTACAAAAAATATGAGCCGTACAGCAAATAATTTGCAGTGGTGTTATTTTATGTATATATTCTAATTGCTTATATACAGCGTATTGTGGTTTTTATATTGATTAAAGGTATAGGTGGTGTTTTGGTTAATAAGGACGACTAATGTATCTTTTGGAAATTGTTGCGTAGGATGAAACGATCAAATGATTGTGGAAAAAAATGCATAAATTAGGGGAACTAAACAAGCTGTTTTATGAACATGAACTTTATTCCAAAAGCTTTCTTTCTATTTGCGCTCTGTCTGATCCATGTAATCGGTCATGCGCAAGAAAGCAACAACAATAAGAAATTGTGGGCAAAATCAATTTTGAATCAACAAGCGCCAAAACTGGAGGTGGAACAATGGCTGACTGATGTGCCGGATACAAAGGGTAAATTTATCCTCATTGATTTTTGGGCCACCTGGTGTGGACCCTGCAGGAAAGTTATTCCCGAACTCAACGAGTGGCATAAGAAGTATGGTGATAAACTTGTGATCATTGGCCTTTCGGATGAAAAAGCAGCGGTCATTAAAAAGGCGAAGGAGATTAAAATTGATTATTTTTCAGCGATTGATACGAAAGCGAAGTTGAAGAAACAGCTCGAAGTTCAGGGAATACCACATTGCATTCTAGTGGATCCTGAGGGAATTGTGCGTTGGGAGGGTTTTCCTACGTTGGAGGGGCATGAGCTAACCGATGATGTCGTTTCTAGTCTCATCAGAAAGTATTCGCGGAAGCGTGGGAGATTCAAAGATAGCAGTCCCTATTTTCTGCGGCAGGAAGAAGTGATGTTGGCTGGATTGTAAAAGTCTTCAGCAACCCAGATCGATAAATTCTCCGATTTTTAGTCGGTACTTGGGTAAAAAATGAATAAAAAAAGTGTAACGGTTGCCCGTTACACTTCGCAAGAAGATAAATAATTTATCTTCTTGTGTGTTTACTTAATTATGCGATACGTACGTTAACTGCATTAACGCCTTTTTTACCATTTTCTACATCAAATGTTACGCTGTCATTTTCGCGTACTTCGCTGATTAAACCAGATACGTGTACGAAAATGTCGTCTCCACCACCCGCAGGCGTGATAAAACCAAAACCTTTTGTTTGGTTGAAGAATTTAATAGTTCCTTCTTGCATTGTTTTATAAATTATATTAAAGTAATCTGTACTACACTATTGTGATAAATGAATATGAACAATAGTTAATCGATTTTTTGCAAGAAATGGGATCTGATTTTAATGATCTTGGATTGACTCAAGTCCAAAAAGGTCTTTACCTCCGTTTTGCTAACAAAAAAGCTTCTGAAAATGCGAAAACTGAGCAGTAAATAAAACTTGACGATTTCAGATAAGCAAAGGCGGAGCCGATTATAATCCAAATTTAAGTATAAATTATTGATATATACAGTGTTTTATTTTTTTTATATAAAATAAATTCTTATCACGCTTAAAACTTGCGATATACGAGCGGGGTCTATCGCCCCGGCAAAGCTATACGCGATAGACAAAAGCATTGATATTCATGCCCGCACCAACAGATGCAAATAGAATAATATCGCCTTCGTGCAAGGATTGGTTGTCTATCTGACCACGCGAAATAAGATCATAGAGCGTAGGAATGGTAGCCACACTACTATTTCCTAAGATATGGATGGTCATCGGCATAATGTCGGGTGGTGGAACTGTATCGTATAGGGCATAGAATCTCATGAGAATGGCTTCGTCCATTTTCTCGTTGGCTTGGTGGATCAGTATTTTTTTGATTGCTGTGATATCGAGATCTGCTTTTTGGAGGCAGGCTTGCATGGCTAAGGGAACTTTGCTGAGGGCAAATTCATAGATTTTACGCCCTTTCATTTTGATATAGCGGATATCAGGATCCTGCTCTTGTTGATACGAGCTTCCAAAGTTGAGATATTCAGCTTCCTCAAGCGCATAAGTTGCGCTTTCATACGATAGGAGCCCTTGTTCTGTGGTGCTGCCTTCGACGACGACAGCACCGGCGCCATCCGCATAAATCATCGAATCCCGGTCAAAAGGATCTATAACACGGGAAAGCGTTTCTGCGCCAATGACCATACAGCGCTTTGCCATACCCGATTTAATGAAAGCGTTGGCATGCAATACGCCTTCGTTCCAGCCGGGACAGCCAAACAGTAAATCATAAGCCACACATTTGGGATTACTGATCCCTAACTTTTTTTTCACTCTGCTCGCTAAACTTGGTACAGTATCCGATTGGATTTTGCCGGATGGCACATTGCCATAATTATGCGCAACAATAATATAATCCAAGGTTTCGGCATCAATGTCTGCGTTTTCAATGGCAAGTTGACCAGCTCGGAAAGCAAGGTCTGAAGCCACCTGGTCAGCGTCGGCGTAGCGACGTTCCTCAATGCCGGTGATTGCTTTAAATTTTTCTATGACAGAAGCCGGTTGTTTAAATGGCTGCCCATTTTCATCCAAAAAAAGATGATCGGCAAAATCTGCATTGGTTATTTTATGGGGTGGAATATAACTGCCAGAACCGATAATTCTAATATTCATCATTGTTTCTCCGTACGTATTGTGTTTAAATATATTTCGACGATCATCCCCTTATGCTATGCTGAATCCTTATGGTCGTATACATTCACATTTTTGGCGGCCTATTTCCTTCTCAGCTTTAATTTACTAAATATTATCGGGATAGCGTTAATTTTCTTTCTCGCACCAGTCCAGCAGTGGTTTGTATAAGCCCTGAATATCTTTCGGGTTGTTGTCCTTATAAAGGCGAAATAATTCGGCGTTAAATTCATCTGCTTTGGGAAAACCTTTCTTATTGACCATCATATCATTGACGTTTTCAACTATCTGTCCAAAAAGATCGTGATCTTCTCCAAACTTGTCGTAACAATATAAAATGAAAAGTCCCCAGGTTAAATATTCATCGAATACTTTTACCGGAGTCGGATAATGAACCGTACTTTTGTTCGCTGAATCTACCCATACTTCCCTGTTATTGAAAATTGCATCAATCTGTTTTTTGTTTTTTTCGCTCAATGGACCTACGTAGTTGTGGTCTATCTCTGTGAAAATGATGCGTGTATTGAAGGCTTTTTTGAATTTGGGGCTCCAGGATTCATCTTCGCGAAGGGTTGGTAAAAAAAGCAGAATTTCTTTGAAACCTTTGTACTTGAAGGTGTGGGTCGCATTCATTCCGGCAATCAGGGGGGAGGTCAATACACGGTAGCTATTGATTGTATAATCGAATTTATGTTCTAACCATTCTTTCTGCTCGGCAATGGAAGCATACTCCTGATATGCTGTACGAAGGCTGTCGTAATAGGTTTGATGCGCTTTGTAGAATGCCCGGTATCCACTCTGTTTGGCAAATTCTTCCAGATCGTTTTTGTAGCCGGGGATGGGATTTGATTTGACCTGATAATTTCCCACTCCTCTCGCTGGAAAAATATAGATGTTGGTAGGTACTAATTGATCGTTTTTAAATTTAAAGCCATATACATTGGCCGCTAAGAGGAAATAGTTGGTTAGATTCTCTCGCAGCTGCTGATCAAATTTCTTTACGATAGGCAAATTGGAAAATGGGGTAAAATGTGCTTTGACCTCCTCAAAATACGCTGTATTTTGCTTGGTCATGTTTGGGTTTTCCTTACCAAAGTCAGTTATTGCAAAGATAATATAGATGAGTTCCTGCGCCTCATTGATCTCAACAGTTGTCTTGCCATCGTTTTGGGCAATATAGGCTTTGCTAAAATCGACGTCTTTTTCCTGACACATGGCTCGGCTGGCCATTAAGCCAAAGCATATTAGAATAAAAAGGAGTTTTCTTTTCATCGTATCGTTAGTTCATGTAATTATTGATAGGACATGTTGGTGATAACGTAACGTTTTTACTGTTAATTGTCATGTCTGAATGGGGATTTCACTATGAGATGAAATTTTCCCGACTGCAATTATAGGGAGATTTCTGCTTGTTTTATAATAAAATTTGTACAATAAGGAATGAATTCGGGTAATTGAAGAGGCTCTATATCATCAATAGCAAATAAATAACTTGCCAGGTTATCAGCCATAAGGGGTTGGAGCTGTATCACACAGTGGTTACAAAAGTACAAGGTGATGGACAAGCCGGTATGGGGGGCAGATTCGTACCTGCTTCGTACCTTATTCGGATGCGATACAGATATTGTACAGGTGCTGAACAGATATTGTCCAGACCCTGAACAGGAATTACCTGGTCGGAATTAAGTCAATAATGATCACGAGATTGTTGAACTCCGAAGGTGGTCCGAACACAATACGAACACAACATGAAGACATTGGCGCTCGAGGTAAAAAAACACAGGCTAGCCTGGGCTAAAAAAGATGCACTCATCTGATGCATTTTTTGTGCGATAGAGGAATGCTTCTTTTTTTGTGTTAAATAGATATGCTACAGGACTTCGCTGCGAAAAAGAATACAGCGAGCCATACAAGTCCTTTAACCAGAAAGAAGAGAAATGCTCCAATTCCGGCACGCTTAAGCCATTTAGATTTATTGTCTTTTTGCTCCATTTATGGGATTAAACACGAACACTCCAATTTTAGTTCGCACTGGCAATAGGAGTGAATACTTCGCCAAAGTTATAAAAAGTTTGGTTTGCAATCTCTACTGCTCGATCATAAGTTGCCGGATCTTCGGAATATTTGTTCAATACTGTTGTAAAACCAGCCCACATGTCACGGCTATTTTCGCCATAACCTTCGAAGAAAGAAGTTCCTTTGGTAACGCCATATTTATTGAGCATCTGCACGATATATGGGCCGCCCATGATTGAACCTTCCAAAACATATAATGATGCAAGTGCTTCCTGTACATTGGCTACCGCTGGAGCGTTTGCTTCTGGAAGGTTGTCTACGTTACCACCCAAAGCTTCGATGTCGCTTTTAATGTACGATGAATTACGGCGTTCGGCCAAATCTGGCAATACTTCTGCGGTTACAAAAGGAGCGATGCGATCTTCTACAGCACGGAAATAAGCATAGAAGCCTTTCAATACTTCTGCGTAATCTGCTTCTGAACGAATATTTTTCAATTGGCGCACGATCGTTCCTTCTACGTTTTGGTGAGCTGCGTGCGTTTGCTCTTTGATATGTTGACTTAACATGTTCTTGTTTTTATTTATAACGATTCTATACAAAGATTCGTATTTATTCCTACAAATGTATGCTGTTTTCTGCTTTATCATCTATGAAAAGTGGTTTAAATTTAAATAGGAGTATAACAAAATCCAGCTTCAATAAGTTGCTCACTTTAACCTAAAGTTTGTTTTCAGTAGCAAATTTTCGTCTACCGGCGTCGGAAAATAAGTCGTGGATGAAATTGCTTTGATCCGTAGGTTTCCTACAATATCTTTTAATGCTGCTGCAAGCCAGGCTTCCTTTGGATCTACGGGATGGCGGGAGCTTTCGAGTGCAAAGGTTGGAGATGGCACGGCAGATTCTTGAACAGCGTATTGCCAATCCGCCGACGCAAAAAGAACTGGCCGCGGAGGTGCTAACCAGTGAAAGCAAATTGCGTAAGGACTTTAAGGAATATTTTTCAGTGACCATTCACGACTACCTTACACGAGTGCGGATGGAAAAAGCCAAAAGTTATCTGCTCGAAGATAAAATGACTGTCTATGAGGTGGCCTTGTTGACGGGCTATGGTCACCAGAATAATTTTAGCAGTGCTTTTAAAAAATATTACGGAATCTCTCCCGGGGAGCTCAAGATGTAATATAAACTGCTGCTTGGATTAGTTTCTTGTGATCGGGAAGATATGATCGTCCGAAATAGCATAACTTTGATATAGGGAAGACAGGTCTTTGCTGTCCAATCCCGTAAAAGTACTAAAAGCGGGAAGGATAATCTGATGAGTAGATACCAGAAAACAGGGTAAGCGAACCTTCCGTTTCGGTGGAATAACCAGGCTGATACCCGGATGGATATGTCCACTAATCCGAAATGAAGAGGAATCTGCTGCATCAGCGGGATGGTGCTTAAATTGGATTTGTTGCATTTCGAAAGCTTCTTTGTGATGCACTATACCGAAGCGAATGCCCATTTGTTGCGATAGGCGGTCGTGATTGCCTTTGACAAGATGAAGGTGGAGCTCAGGGTGGCGTTGTCTGAATGATTCCAGTAAAAGTACTTCCTGATTGATGCCGGCATGAATGAGATCGCCGACAACGATGACTTGCTTAGCTTGATAGTACGCTATTAGGGATTCTAATCGAGTAAGGTCCGTTATGGCAGTATCCATCGGGATAGCAATGCCATGCTTCCTGAAATGTGCCGCTTTACCCAGATGTAGGTCAGATAAGATTAACGTTTTTTGATCTTTCCAGTATATAGAGCGTTGTGTGTTAAGGGTTAATTCCTGTTTATTGAATGTAATTGTTTGTTCTCCGATTTTCATTTTCTGCGCTTCTTTTTTTGAGCATTGGTCTTTTCCATGCGTTGAATCCGTTCAATCAAGGCTTCGCTCGACAGGGATTGCCGGAGGCTATCCACTTTTATCGGAAAGCTCAATGGCGTATACTCTTCGACAAAGGTATAACGTATTTTGCTCTGATTGATCCTTTCGAATGCATTTATTAACCGATGTTCTTCCAGTTGCTGGTTGAACACTTCGGTAAAAGCCTGTTTGAGCAAAAGATTAGTGGGATCGTGTTCCATCAATACGCGGAAAATAATCCCTGACGAGGCCTGTAATGATTTGTTGTTTTGCTGGGTGCCCGGATAGTTCTGCACAACCAGTCCCGAGATGACGGCGATATCCCTAAATTTGCGACTGGCCATTTCTGCCGAGTTAATACTACTGATCACATCTTCCATCAAATTGCTGCGGCTCAATACCTGTTCGAGCTGCATTTGACTGAGCTGAATTTCCTTATCGGAATAGAGTTCGAAGCCATAGTCGTTCATGGCCATGGAAAAGCTGATCGGGTACAACTTGCTGATGCGGTAGGCGACAAGCGCTGCCATGACTTCATGGATCAATCGGCCTTCCAAGGGGTAGAAAAATAGATGATGACCTTCTCTGGTTTTGATATGTTCGACGAGGAATTCCGCTTCACTTGGCACGGCTGAAAGTTCAGCCTGTTTTTTGATCAGTGGCGCCAGGAAATGAAGCTCTTTTTCACTGGAAGGAGCGCTGGCTGCTGCAGCCAATTTTTTTCTCAGGAAATGGCTCAAATTGGACGATAAGGGAAGTCTGCCACCGAGCCAGCTTGGAGTAATGGCTTTACCCGACGAATTTCTTACGAATACGGTCATTTCCTTGACCATCGCTACTTCGAGTATCCGCCCCGCAAGGATAAAGCGTTCACCTTTTTTTAGTTTGCTAATAAAATATTCTTCGATCATGCCGATGTAACCACCGGAGAGAAACTTCACGCGCATCATGGCATCACCGACAATGGCACCTATATTGAGTCTATGGAGCAGTGCAAGACGACGGTTTTTGATGATCCATTTGCCATCTTCATCTTGGATAACCTTGTGAAATTCTTCGTAGCGTTTTCCAATTTTTCCACCCGCGGTAATAAAATACATACACCATTGCCATTCTTCCGTTTCCATGTAGTGAAAGGCATGGGTATTGGCGACGATTGCATGCAGTTCTTCCGAACGAAATCCACCGCCCAAGGCGATGGTTACCATGAATTGAACGAGCACATCGAAGGTCTGAACCATGGGATCCCGGTTTTCGATCGTCTGCGTTTTTACTGCCTCCTTCAAGGCGGCGACCTCGATGAGCTCCAGGGAATGTGTGGGGACGAAATAGATCGTGGACGTTTCAAATGGACTATGTCCACTTCTTCCAGCGCGTTGCATAAATCGAGCTACACCTTTACTGGAGCCAACCTGTATGACTGTATCTACAGGTTTGAAATCTACCCCTAAGTCCAAGGAGGAGGTTGACACGACCGCTTTAAGTTTGCCGCTGCTGAGATTGTCTTCGATCCATTCGCGGATATGGGCGTCAATGGAGCTGTGATGCAAGGCGATTTGTCCAGCAAAATCGGGGTGAGCCTGCAGCAGCAATTGGTACCACATCTCACTTTGGCTCCGTGTGTTGGTAAAGAGGATCGTACTTTTACTGGCAAGTATAATCGGGACGACCTGATCTACGAGGTTGCCGCCGAGATGCCCTGCCCAGGGAAGCAGTTCCACTGTGCTGGGGAATATCGGTTTGATGGCAATTTTCTTTTTCTCCTTGGCAACAATCTGGATACGTTTTGCAGCTTGTGGAAGCAAAACTTCCATCGCTTCTTCAAGGTTTCCGATGGTGGCTGTGATACCCCAAACGCGTAGGTTTTTTATATATGCTTTCAGAAAGGAAAGTGCCAGTTCGACCATTACGCCGCGTTTGTTGCCCATGAGCTCGTGCCACTCGTCAACCGTCACACATCGGAGATTTTTAAAATATTTATCGCGTTGTTTTTGAGCAAGCAGTAAGTGCAGGCTTTCTGGAGTAACGAGTAAAACGTCAGGCATGGAGCGGGTTTGCTGCGCTTTGATCTTGGGATCGGTGTCACCATTACGCACCTGTACGATCCAGTCGAGTCCAATTTCGTCTATTGCTGTTTGCATGGCCCGCGCCAGATCTTTGGCCAAAGAGCGTAGGGGTGTAATCCAAAGGAGCTTTAGGCCCTTTTGATAGTGTTCCGGATGATTGAGGAAGTCCATTAGTACGGCCATAAAAAGGGAGAAAGTCTTCCCAAACCCTGTAGGCGCGATGACCAGCCCGCTATATCCTTGCGCATATTTTTCCCAGGCCTTGGTCTGGAAGCTAAAAGGGGCGTTTCCCTGCGACTTAAAATAATCACTGATTATTCGAAAACCGTCACTATATGCTATTTTTTCGTTCAATGTGTATGGGACTATGCCTTATTGTATCAACTTTTTAATATCTTCAAGACTATCGATCTCTGCGGCGGTCTTGTCTTTTCGCCAGCGTAATATCCTCGGAAAACGTAGTGCGACACCCGATTTATGACGTTTGCTGTATCCAATGCCTTCAAAGGCAATTTCAAAAACTAGTTCAGGTTTAACGGTTCTTACGGGGCCGAATTTCTCTAAAGAATTTTGTTTCACAAAGCGGCTAACTTCTAGAATTTCCTTGTCTGTAAGACCTGAATAGGCTTTTGCGATCGTTACAAGCTTATCATCATCCTTTACGGCAAAAGTATAATCGGTATAATGGGCACTTCTGCGGCCACTTCCTTTCTGTGCATAAATGAGGACAGCGTCTATACTCATGGGGTTTACCTTCCATTTCCACCAGTCGCCTTTTTTGCGGCCGGCATGATAAGCGGAGTCCTTTTTCTTGAGCATAAGTCCTTCACTGTTGACCTCGCGCGAATTTGCCTGTATGTCTTGTAGCGCGGGCCAATCTGCTGCATGTATCAAAGGTGACAGCTCTAAAGCACCTAGAGGATTTGCAGCATAGCACTGTTCGAGCAACGTACGTCTGGACGTGAGAGGCTTATTGCGCAGATCGATGCCATCCAGTTCGACAATATCATAAAGGTAGACTGAAATAGGTACTTCTTCACGCAGTGACTTTGGAATGTTCTTTCGGTTGATTCGTTTTTGCAGTTCGGAAAAGTTGAGGATACGGCCGTCTCTGACAGCTAGGATTTCGCCATCAAGCACAAAATTTCCTTTCCACTGATGGAGGGCCTCGGTAATTTCAGGGAACTGCGCTGTCACGAGTTCCTCTCCGCGAGACCAGATATGTATTTCATCTTCGCGCTTGATGAGCTGGCCACGTATACCGTCCCATTTGTATTCTGCCTGCCATTCGTTGAGAGAGCCTAGGTCTTCGGGGGCCTTTTCTAAAGGATAAGCAAGGCAGAATGGATAAGGTTTGGAGCGGTTGGTATCGCTGTAAGCGCCATTGACGAGTTTGTCGAATTCTACCGCATGCGGATTCCATTCGCCCATGATACTATGCGCTACAGCGCTTGCTTCAGTGTTGGTATACTGCGCGATTGTATTGATTAATCCCTTATCGGAAACTCCCAGTCTAAAGCTGCCGCCGAGCAGTTTATTGAAAATGAAACGCTCTACGGTATTTAGTGCATTCCAGGAATGAAGGACAAAAGCCTTTTTTTGGGCTATACTGTCATCCCGGATGGCAATGATCTCGTCCATCCATTCACTCAGGCTTTTTTCGATCTGCTGTGATGGTGGTGGGAGCAGCAACGATAAGGTCTCGGCCAGATCGCCTACGGCAGCATACGATTCTATAAATAACCATTCAGGGATTCCGGTGATTTCTAAGGCCCATGTTTTAAGATCCTTGATCGCGATGCTTCGTTTTGGTCTTTTACCGGTCATCAGGGCAAGAAACCAAAGTTTGTCTTTTTCGGAAGCCTGATTGAAAAAAGTTAAAATAGCTTCTTTTTTCGAATTGGTCTTATTGCTGCTGTCAAGCGCATGGATCAATGTAGCAAATTCTTTCATAGGCTATTCTGTGGTTTGGCTTTGAGGGTCCTCTTCATCTCCGTATTGCGTTTTAACTTCTTCGGCCTCAATACCGATTTCATTCAGATATTTGGCAAATGTTGCTGTCTGTCCGTGTGTGACATATACTTTTTCGGCAGCGCTACCACGTACCGCCTGCAATAAGCCCTGCCAGTCGGCATGATCGCTGATCGCAAAGCCGGCATCAGCGCTGCGCCATCGCCGTGCCCCACGGATTTGCATCCATCCGGAGCAGATCGCATGGGCAACATGCGGTATTTTCTGTAGAAGCTGGCTGTCTAGCAGAGCAGGCGGTAGCAGCACAATTTGATTGTCAAGCTGTTTGAGCTCCGATTTTAAATCGGCGATGCGGTAATTTGGCAATTTTATACCTGCCTGACTATAGGCTTCGTTCAGCTTGGCAATGCTGTAATGAACGTATACGGGACCCATCTCATGAACAGCGTTGAGAATGCGCTGCGATTTTCCAAGGGAATAACCGATAAACACAGAGGTTTTGTTGTTGCTCTGATTGGTTTTAATCCATGTCTGTAGGCTTTCATTTTGCGCTTCTACGGAATCCCAACGGTAAATAGGGAGGCCGAATGTACTTTCTGTAATAAGTTCATGGCACTTTATGGGTTCGAACGGTGTAGATAAACCATCGTCCTGAATCTTGTAATCACCCGTAAAAACCACAACTTTACTTTTATGTTCCAGGCGTATCTGTGCAGAGCCAATGATATGGCCAGCTGGATGTAAGGAGACCCTGACTCCATTGATGTATACCGCTTCGTTGTAGCTAAGACCTTGAACCTGAATGTCTGGACCTATGCGACTTCGTAGGATATTGACCGTAAAATGGTGGCATAAGTATTTCTTCATTCCCCAATGGGCATGATCTGCGTGACCATGGGAGATGACTGCCAAATCAACTGGCTGCCATGGATCAAGATAAAACTTGCCCGGAACACAGTAAATACCTTTTGATGTAAAACTTATCATTATTCATTAAAACAGGGTTTCGTGGGCTAAAGTTTTACTTATTTGCTGTCTTTTCAATTTACTGTTGTCTTTGCGTATTAATGTTGTGGGTATTCAGTTAATTTTTTTAGATTTGTTAACCTTGATGCTAATTTTTAATACACTATGATATTAATTGTCGATGATAATCCGGATAATATTTACTCTTTACAAAAATTGCTGGAATCCAAGAATTTTGAAGTTGATACCGCTCATTCTGGGGAAGAAGCTTTAAAAAAGATCCTAAAAAATAATTATGCATTAATCATATTGGATGTTCAAATGCCGGATATGGACGGCTTTGAAGTCGCCGAGAATATCGCCGGTTTTAGTAAGACAAAGGAAACACCGATCATATTTTTGTCTGCGGTCAATACAGATAAAAAATTTATTACGAAAGGCTATGATTCCGGTGGTTTGGATTATGTCACCAAACCTGTTGATCCGGATATTCTAATGCTGAAAGTCAAGACGTTTTATCGCCTTTATGAGCAGACGCAGGCATTGAAAGATGTTCAGCAGACCTTGGAGCTTGAAGTGGAACGACGAAAGCAGGCGCAGCAGGAGCTTCGGTCTAAGTTGGACTATTTACATACGCTTTTGGAGTCGCTTCCTCAAATTGCATTTACTTGTGACAAGAGCGGTAATATTGATTTTGTCAATGGCCGTTGGTTTGAATTTTCTGATGATGCCACTATTTTTCCGCAGACTTACCCTGGTGACCGGCCTATCGCTGCCGCGCTTCACGGTAGCCTTCAGTCAGGTGAACCTTTGGAGATGGAAGTCCGTTTGAAAAAGACCCATTGTGGAGAGTATTCATACCAATTGTTGCGGGTGTGGCCAATCTTGCAAAATAGTGAAAGCAACTGGATAGGAACTTTCACCGATATTGACGCACAAAAGCGGGCGGAAAAAGAGAAAGATGAGTTTCTGAGTATTGCCAGTCATGAGTTGAAAACACCGTTGACAAGTATAAAGGCCTATATGCAATTGCTTGACCGCAAGTTGAAACTGGAAGAGGAAAGTGCTGAAGCAAGGTATGTTCATCGGGTGCAAGGACAAATAGATAAACTCAACAGCCTTATATCGGATCTTTTGGATCTATCAAAAATTGACAATGGGAAGTTGCTTATCAATAAAAAAGTATTCTCACTTGAGCATATGGTAAAAAGTGCGGTTGATTCCATTGTTCAGACGCATGACCAAAGCAGCATGAAGCTTATTCGAACCGGTGATATCACAGCGGTACAAATATACGGTGATGAGATCCGTCTTGAGCAGGTATTGGTTAATTTCTTGACGAATGCATACAAATATGCGGCGGGCACGGAAAAAGTCATTGTAGATTGTACGGTTGTCGACGATGCTGTGAAGATCAGTGTAATCGACTTCGGCATCGGGATACCCGTGGAAAAGCAAGCTGATGTTTTTGAGAAATTTTATCGTGTGGAAGAAACATCATTTGACTTTCAAGGGCTCGGGATAGGCCTTTACATCTGCGCCGAAATTATACGAAGCCATCAGGGAACGATTGGTGTAGAGAGTTCGGGCGAGCGTGGTGCAACCTTCTATTTTACCTTACCCTTAAATTAATTTAAGAATGCCAAATAGTAAGACACTCAATAATCTAACGTGGGGGATCGGTTTTTCATTAGTCGTGCTGCTTATTAGTTCTACAGCATCCTACATTGGTATACAGGAGCAAAATAGGCATCGCCAAGAACTTGCTGTAACAAGAAAAATAATCAGCACTTCAACTAGTTTACTAGCTTCGTTACAAGGTGCTGAAACTGGAAACCGGGGCTTTCTTCTGACTGGTAAAGAAAGCTATTTAGAGCCTTTTAATAATGCCTTGGAAAGTTTGCCCAAAGAATTGCAGGAGATAGAAGCCCTCACCAAGCAGGATCCGGTGCAGAAGGTTCGAGTAGACAGTCTTGTAATTGCAGCAAAATGGCGGCTCGACATTTTAAAGGAATCAGTTGCAACGAAGAGAAGGGGCGGCGTGTTCGGCTTAGCACAATTGGATGAGAGTAAAATGGCTATGGATAAGTGCCGTGCAATTATCAAGGATATTAATCAGTATGAGGACGATAATATCGATAGGAAATCGGCTAATTTGGATAATTCTTCGTTTATCACAACCTTGTTTATTGTTATCAGTGCCTTACTTTCTCTTATTATTACCAGCTATTTTTATTTTAGGCTACGTGCCGACTTCTTGAAGCGTGCAGCACTCGAGAAATCATTACGTGAGAAGGATGAAGGTATTTCTAGGCGCTTAAATTTGGTTCAGAAGATTACCAATCGAATCGCATTGGGGGATTATGATGTCAAGGCAGAGGAGGTCGGAGACGATGATCTCGGTGAAATTGCGAAAGCCGTCAATAGGATGTCGAAGGCGTTGAAAAAATCATTTGAACAGCTAACAGATAATGATTGGCTTCATGCTGGATATGCTAAACTTTACACTGGATTGATGGGAAATAAGAGTGAGCAAACAATTGCTGCAGATTCCATCAAAAGTCTTGTGGATTATACCGGTGCTATCAGTGGCGCGATCTATATTTTTAACGATGACAAGTTGGAACTTTCAGGAGCATATGGTTTGGATATGCAGACACAGCGATATTTTTTGCCGGGAGAAGGCTATATTGGGCAGGTATTTGTTGACCGGGAATCTAAGACACTTCATAATCTGAATGCAAGGGATTACGTGGTTAGTTTTGCCAATGGAAAGATCCATATGCAGCATATTATTTTCTTACCGATGCTGGTTGATGATCAAGTCCTGGGCGTATTGGAAGTTGGTCAGATGGATAGTTTCACTGCGGTAGAACAAACATTTTTGACTGAATGTGCCCGACAGATTGGGATTGCACTAGTTTCAGCAAAAGGAAGGGCAAAAATCCAGACATTGCTGGAGGAAACACAGGTACAGTCTGAAGAGCTATTAACACAACATGCCGAGCTTGAAAGTTTAAATACTGAATTGGAGGCGCAAACATTGCGTTTGCAGTCTTCAGAGGAAGAGCTTAAAGTACAACATGAGGAACTGATGCAATCCAATCAAGAATTAGAGGAACGCTCGCGATTGCTTGAAGATAAGAACTTAATGATTGCCGAACGGAATCAGGAAATTCAACAGAAAGCCGAAGAGTTGGCGTTGAGTACTAAATATAAATCCGAATTTTTGGCTAATATGTCCCATGAACTCCGTACACCGCTCAACTCGATATTACTGCTATCGCGTTTGCTATCGGAGAATGTAGAGGAAAACTTAAATTCAGATCAGATTGAATCAGCTAAAGTCATTCAAAGTTCAGGGACGAGTTTGTTAACCTTGATCGATGAGATTTTGGACCTATCGAAAATTGAGTCCGGTAAAATGACCTTAGATTATGCGTCGTTGGATCTGCATGATATTTTGTCCGATTTGAATAGCCTGTTTTTACCCATTGTAAAGGAGAAGGGGTTGGCTTTTAAGACGACTGTCAGTGCTAAGATCGCACCTCGCTTTGAGGGAGATCGGCTTCGCATCGATCAGGTACTCCGTAATTTGATTTCAAATGCGATTAAATTTACCAAAGAAGGCGAAGTACGTCTGGAAATCTATGAAGATCCAAGTGATCACGATCGATTGGTATTCGCTGTTGTCGATTCGGGTATTGGTATACCACTTGAAAAGCAGAAAATTATTTTTGAAGCCTTCCAACAAGCTGATGGCTCGACGAGGCGGAAGTTTGGCGGTACTGGCCTAGGACTTTCTATTAGCCGGGAGATTGCACGTTTGCTTGGTGGAGAGATCAGATTGGAAAGCGAAGTGGGTAAAGGTAGTACCTTTTTGTTCATTATTCCGAAGTCCAAAGTTGAAGTCAAAGAGATATTGACCAAGGAGCAGCAATTGGTTGAGGAGATATCTTCGGAAGTAGAAGAGGTGATTGAGATTGTTAAAGAAGATACCTATAATCCGGTCACAATTAGGATCCCCGAGGAGATTCCAGATGATCGAGATACGGTTGCAGAGGGAGACAAGGTGATTTTGATTGTGGAGGATGATGTTAATTTTGCCAAGGCACTCTTGAAATATACACATACACAAAACTATAAAGGTGTAGTTGTTGTTCGTGGTGATCATGCACTCCCTGCAGCACAGAAGTATCATCCAGCTGCTATTCTGCTCGATATTCAATTGCCAATCATGGACGGATGGGCTGTCATGGATCAATTGAAGGGCAATAAGGCTACGCGGCACATTCCGGTTCATATCATGTCTTCGCTTGAGGTGAAGAAAGAAAGTTTATTAAAAGGAGCAATCGACTTTATTAATAAGCCTGTTGCGTTGGAGCAAATGACTTCGGTATTCCAAAAAATTGAATCTGCCTTAAGCCGTTCACCGAAGAAGGTACTTATTGTTGAAGAAAATCCAAAGCATGCCAGTGCACTGTCTTATTTCTTAAGTAGTTTTAATATATCACTTGAAGTAAAAGATAATGTAGAGGAAAGTATTACTGCTTTACGCACGGCAGATGTGGACTGTGTGATTCTGGACATGGGGGTTCCTGATGAAATGGGCTACCATACGTTAGAAGCAATCAAACAACATGAGGGATTAGAGAACCTGCCGATCATTATCTTTACAGGCAAGAACCTGTCTAAGGCTGAAGAGTTGAAAATTAAGAAATACGCAGACTCCGTTGTTGTAAAGACGGCCCATTCTTATCAACGGATTCTAGATGAGGTCGGCTTGTTTCTTCATTTGATTGAGGTTAATAATTCAGACGACGCCAGAAGGAAGAACAATGGGCTTGGAGCTTTGACCGATGTATTGAAGGGCAAGAAGGTCCTTGTTGCTGACGATGACGTCAGGAACATCTTTTCAATAACCAAAGCATTGGAGAAATTTCAAGTAAAAGTAATTCCTGCAATGGACGGTAAAGAAGCGTTGGAAGTATTGACATCAGGAGAACCTATTGATATTGTATTGATGGATATGATGATGCCAGAGATGGATGGCTATGAGACTATTAGGAATATCAGGCAACATGTTGATTATGCAAGATTACCAATCATCGCTGTTACGGCGAAGTCGATGATCGGCGACCGAGAAAAATGTATTCAGGCAGGAGCTTCGGATTATATCTCGAAGCCGGTAGATATCGATCAGCTCTTGTCTTTATTGCGTGTGTGGTTATATGAAAATTGAGGACAACTGATATATGGATCAGAATAAGGTAATATTAATTGTGGACGACG
The DNA here is from genome assembly GCF_002440385.1 of Sphingobacterium sp. UBA6317. Taxonomy (NCBI): domain Bacteria; kingdom Pseudomonadati; phylum Bacteroidota; class Sphingobacteriia; order Sphingobacteriales; family Sphingobacteriaceae; genus Sphingobacterium; species Sphingobacterium sp. UBA6317. Next base: position 77,699 of record NZ_DJTD01000010.1, read on the forward strand.
ATCAACGCAATATTTTTGCATTGCGTTTGACGTTGAAAGCGAAGGGATATCAAGTATTGAGCAGCACGAGTGCGAGCGAGGCTATCGAGATCTTGGAGACGAATAAAGGTGTAGCGCTGATATTGATGGATATGATGATGCCAGAAATCGATGGCTATGAGGCGATTCAGCTGATCCGCAATTCGAGTTTGCTGGGCAAAATTCCAGTTATTGCCGTGACAGCGCAAGCGATGAGTGGAGACCGTGAGAAATGCTTGGAAGCTGGAGCCCAGTCGTATGTCTCGAAACCGATTGATGTCGATAAATTGATAGGTGAAATTGAACGGTTAATCTAAATGTTGGGCTATAGTATCATAAAAGACCATGAAATAGATATTTTGCTTGAAGATATCTATCGCGACTACGGGTATGATTTTTTGCAGTATAGCCGTGCATCGATGAAGCGGAGGATTAATCGGCTTATGACGAATGACCGTTTGGCAAGTTTTGCTGAACTTCGTTTTGTATTAAAAGACAACCCGGCATTTTTGCAGCATTTTGTTGAAGAGATTACTGTTAACTTGACCGAGATGTTTCGAGATCCCTTATTCTTTCGTCAACTGCGGGAGGAAATTCTCCCTCAATTGGGGACATATCCATTGATCCGTGTATGGATTGCAGGATGCTCCACAGGAGAGGAAGCTTATTCGATGTCCATTTTGCTAAAAGAGGCTAATCTGTATCACAAGTCATTGATCTATGCAACGGATATTAATCCTCGGGTACTCGATATTGCCCGAAATGGTGTATATCCATTGAGCCAGATAAAATCTTTTTCCGAAAATTATATAGAATCTGGAGGAAAACAGGACTTTTCGAAATATTACACAGCAAATTATGAATGGGCAAAATTCGATGCCGATCTTAAGCAAAAAATGATTTTATCTACCCATAATCTGGTATCAGACACATCATTTAATAGCTTTCAATTAATCCTTTGTCGGAATGTTTTGATCTATTTTAATAAAGATTTGCAGGAGCGTGTTTTTAAATTATTTGACGCGAGTCTAGAAAATTTAGGATATTTGGCATTAGGTAGTAAAGAAACCATACGATTTTCAGGTATTCAGCATAACTTTACAGCTGTAGGGGATCAAAAAATTTGGAAAAAACTTTATACCTTATAGGGGATTGCAGGCAGGCATGAATCTTTTGTGCCTCATGTAAAACAATGACGGTATATATAAACTATTTTCTATGAGTAAAACAAAAACGGTGTTGATATTTGAGGACGATACCATTATTTTGGAGGTTATAACGGTTGTTTTGACAGATTTGGGGTTTCACGTTGAAGTTTCGGAAACTTCACATGATATTATCCAAAAGGTGGAATCTGCAGAGCCCGATCTTGTTTTAATGGATAACTGGATTCCAAACATCGGTGGGGTTGAAGCAACCAGATTGCTTAAATCAGATCAGCGTTTTAGCCATATTCCCGTAATTTACGTGTCGGCAAATAACGATATTCAATCCCTGGCAGATCGTGCCGGAGCGGATGATTTTCTATCTAAACCTTTTGATTTGGAAGATTTGGAAAATATTGTCAATAAATATATTGTATAGATCAATTTAAGGTTAGACTTAAAGGCTGCAAATCTCCGGTTCTCGCAGGTTAGTTTAGTCGATGGAAGTATGCTGGTCTATTCCAGCATCAATTAGCTTTTGATCTATTATGTATTTGGTAAAAATGTATCGGTGATCTGACTACCAGGTATTTAGACCTTCCTGTAAAATAGTGTTATAGGTCTCCACGTTGAATTTATAGAGATCAGGAGCTTTATGGGCTCCGCCTTTCCGCTGTTCGTCAAGTTTTTGGAGGATACCCATATTTTTCATTTTACGATAAAAATTGCCACGATTAAGTTTCTTACCAAGCACTGTTTCATAGAGTCCTTGCAGGTCGGTCAGCGTAAACTTGTCTGGTAGCAAATTGTATCCTATTGGTTTATAAGAAAGCCGCTCGCGAAGAGTCCGGAGAGCCTTGTTGATGATTTTGCGATGATCCATGGTGATATTGAGCTCAGTGATGTCCCTAAAGTCGATCCACTGACAAGTCTCACTTAAGGAATCAGGTTGAGGAATTACGTGTTTGTAGTTTACCAGCGCGTAATAACCAATTGAAATAAATCGCTGTTTGTTCCACAATGTGTCTGGGTAATCTGCAAAGGATTGCTGGCTGCGCTGTGGGCATCCAAATACCGCAAATTCTTCCAAGAATATATCCTTCACACCTGAGCGTTCATAAAGTACGCGTTTGACCGCCTCGTCCGTATCTTCCTCTTTTCCTACATAGCCACCAGGCAGAAACCATTCTTTATTATAATTCATTTTTAGCAAAAGGATTCTCAAGGAACCTTGGTCGAAGCCAAAGACGACGGTATCCACAGAAATGTGAGGTAGAAATTTTTCATAGCTCTCTGCTGATGCGTTAATTAGCTGTGTTCTGAAATCCATATAACTGCTGTCTTGGGGTTAATATTACAAAAAAATATCGCAATGGGAGGTAAGTTGCCGGATAAAACTCGAACAATTCCTTATGCAAAAATTACATAAGGTGCTTTTTTGATAAATCAATTTACTGGTAATTAGTTGTTTGTGTTATTTTGTTGATTTTATTTTGTAATTGAACAAAAAGATTGTACACTTGTATTGCTTCATTATGAAGCAATGTAAATAACTGATTATAAAGTGTTAAGCCAAATGTTTTATTAGCCTTCAGGCGAATGTTTGACTACGAACTCATGTATTAAACGAACAGATTTTATGAATGTAAGAAACCTACTATTCGCTTCATCTTTCAGTCTATTTTTAACTTTTTCAGCACAAGGCCAAGTTTATCAAAAGATTGAGAATCAGTATGGCCCTGTTTTGGGGTATTCAACAACTTCGGGCGTGAAGATCCTAAATATTGCTGGAAATAAATTTAAGGATCTCAATCGAAATGGAAAATTAGACCGTTATGAAGACTGGCGTTTGACAGCAGAGGAGCGAGCCAAGGATCTCGCCTCAAAATTGTCTGTTGATCAGATTGCTGGGCTTATGTTGTATAGCAGGCATCAAGCTTTACCGGCACCGGCCTTTGGATTTATGGGAGGCACTTATCAAGGAAAAAACTATCAGGAAGGTCTAGTTTCACCTTGGGCTCTGACCGATCAGCAGCGTGAGTTTCTGGAGAAAGATGGGCTGAGGCATGTCCTGTTGACAGCAGTAAAAGATCCGGAGACCGCTGCCCGCTGGAATAATGAGTTGCAAGGTTTTGTGGAAGGCTTGGGATGGGGGATTCCGGCGAATAATAGTTCCGACCCACGTCATAATGCTGTTGTCAGTGCAGAGTTCAACGCTGGGGCAGGGGGGCAAATTTCAATGTGGCCGGATGGGCTTGCGATGGCGGCGACATTCGATCCAGCTATCGTCAAACGTTTTGGGCAAGTAGCGGCTTCGGAATATCGATCCTTGGGCATCACGACGGCATTATCACCACAGATAGATTTGGGTACTGAACCGCGTTGGTATCGTATCGGTATGACTTTTGGAGAGAGTCCCGAGTTGACAACAGCGATGGCTAGAGCTTATATCGATGGTTTTCAGACATCGAGTGGAAAAGACGAAATTGCCTTAGGCTGGGGCTATAAGAGTGTCAACGCTATGGTGAAACATTGGCCCAGTGGGGGGCCAGAGGAAGGTGGTCGGGACGGCCATTGGGCTATTGGAAAATTTGCGGTATATCCTGGGGATAACCTGAAGCAACATATTATGCCATTTGTCAATGGAGCTTTCCAATTGACTGGAAAGACGAGCAAGGCAGCCGCAGTTATGCCTTATTATACGATTTCTTTTGGTCAGGATAAGAAAAATGGTGAAAATGTGGGAAATGGTTATAGCAAATATTTGCTTACAGACTTGCTGCGTGGTACTTACGGTTACGATGGTGTGATCTGTTCGGACTGGTTGATTACGGGGGATGAAGCACCTAAGCCTGATGGATTTGCAGGCAAACCCTGGGGGGTAGAACAGTTGTCGGTGGCAGAGCGCCATTATAAGGCATTAATGGCAGGCATAGATCAATTTGGAGGCAATAACGATAAGGCTCCTGTATTGGCCGCTTATGAATTGGGCGTGAAAGAGCACGGACAGAAATTTATGCGGCAACGGTTCGAGGCTTCTGCCAGAAGGCTTCTGTTGAATATTTTCCGAGTAGGACTATTTGAAAATCCCTATTTGGATGTCAAGCAGAGCCAAGCTACCGTTGGAAATCCGCTCTATATGAAGGAGGGCTACGAGGCACAGGTGAAGTCAGTTGTTTTACTAAAGAATAGTGATCAGCAATTGCCTATTCGTGGACGGAAGAAAGTTTATGTTCCGAAGATGTATAGTGCAGCAATGAAAGATTGGTGGGGAAACTATACACCGGCACGATTGGAATACCCTGTCAATATTGATCTCTTGCGGAAATATGCAGATTTAACCGATAACCCTAGTGAAGCTGACCTTGCAGTCGTGTTTGTACAGAGCCCGATCAGTTCCGAAGGTGGATATAGCGAAAGAGATCGCAAGAATGGTGGAAATGGCTATGTTCCGATTTCCTTGCAGTATGGCACTTATACAGCCTCAGATGCACGAGCGGAGAGTATTGCCGCAGGTGATCCTATAATCGATCCATCGATTAAGAATAGGTCTTATAAGAATAAAATGGTGACTGCTGCGAATGTGATGGATCTTCAAACGATATTGGATACGAAGGATATGATGAAGGGGAAACCTATTTTGGTGTCTGTGACAGCAAACAAGCCCATGGTATTTGCCGAGTTTGAAAAGGAGGTATCAGGTATTATTCTAAATTTTGGTGTATCAACACAGGCTGTATTGGATGTTATGTTTGGAAAGTACGAACCTTCCGGTCTATTGCCTGTTCAAATGCCCGCAAACATGGCTACAGTTGAGAAACAAGCTGAGGACGTGCCTTTTGACATGGAAGTCTATGTTGATCAAGCAGGACACGCCTACGATTTTGGTTATGGTTTAAACTGGTCGGGAGTCATTAAAGATAAACGCGTAGGAGCGTTTGTGAGGAAATAATAGGGGCAATTTAAAAATGAGAAGGGGAGATAGGTTCAAGCTTGCGTATGTATCGTGGATATTTTGAGATTGATGTATAAAAGTATCCGGCCTATGAACTACAG